>NZ_JASCPQ010000134.1:0-11261 GCF_029959305.1 Pseudomonas sp. PS01297 | reverse complement strand
CTGCCGCAGGCTGCGATTGAGCCCGAAGGGGTCACGCTTTTAGAAGCGAAGGTCCTTCGGACCTTATCGCCGCCTGCGGCAGCGGCTACAGGGATTTGCTTAAACGCGGGCAAAAAAAAGCCCGCAGTGTGAGCGGGCAAATCATCTACCACGATGCGAACTTTTAAAGCCTAACTACCACGGTACGTCGAGTAACTGTACGGCGAGATCAGCAACGGCACATGGTAGTGATCCTGCTCGGCACTGATCCCGAAACGCAGCACCACCACATCCAGAAACGCCGGCTCCGGCAATTTCACACCCCGTGCGCGGTAATAATCACCGGCACTGAACTGCACCTGGTATACCCCTGAACGGTAGTCGTCGCCCTGCAACAGCGGTGCGTCGCAGCGGCCGTCTTCGTTGGTCAAGGCACTCGCCACCAAGGTCAACTGGGCACCTTCAACGCGGTACAGCTCGACCTTGATCGAACTGCCCGGACATCCGTGTGCGGCATCCAAAACGTGTGTAGTCAAACGTCCCATTGAGTGTGCGACCTCCCCGACTTGGTGAATAAATTCGGCTGCCGTGCTTTCAGATAAGCCCCGAAAGACACGGCAATGCGAAGATTAAGACACTTATTCAAAAAATTGTACACAATTAAAAATGCTATTTTTCGCGACACGTCTAGCCTGAGGTTTGGAGACTATCAACGCTCAAAGACACGGCCTTTAGAGACTTTGTATTCAGAACCTGACCAATCAGGCAAGTTTTTTGCACGTACCCTTCAAGCACAAAGCATGATAAAAATGCACAAATTCAGGGTTACAAATTTATTATTAAGTTGTATACAATCAAGTCATCGCAGAGACGCCAAGTCTGGCCAGTCGACTGTTAACACCCACAATAAGGAAGACTGTAGTGAGCGCTGACTACCCACGCGACCTGATTGGTTACGGTCCAAACCCTCCTCATCCGCACTGGCCGGACAACGCCCGTATCGCCCTGTCTTTTGTGCTCAATTACGAAGAAGGCGGCGAACGCAGCCTTCTGCATGGCGACAAAGAATCGGAAGCCTTCCTCTCGGAGATGGTCTCAGCCCAGCCGCTGCAAGGCGAGCGCAACCTGTGCATGGAGTCCTTGTACGAATACGGTAGCCGCGCAGGCGTATGGCGGGTGCTCAAGCTGTTCAAGGAATTCGACATTCCGCTCACGGTCTTCGCCGTGGCCATGGCCGCGCAGCGTCATCCGGACGTGATTCGCCACATGGTTGCCGCTGGCCACGAGATCTGCAGCCACGGCTATCGCTGGATTGACTACCAGTACATGGATGAAACGCTGGAGCGCGAGCACATGCTCGAAGCGATCCGCATCCTCACCGAAATCACCGGCGAACGTCCGCTGGGCTGGTACACCGGCCGCACCGGCCCGAACACCCGTCGGCTGGTTATGGAAGAAGGCGGCTTCTTGTATGACAGCGACACCTACGACGACGACCTGCCCTACTGGGAACCCAATAACCCGACCGGCAAAGCACATCTGGTGATCCCTTACACACTGGACACCAATGACATGCGCTTTACCCAGGCGCAGGGTTTTAACACCGGCGAGCAATTCTTCCAGTACCTCAAGGATGCTTTCGATGTGCTGTACGCCGAAGGCGCAGAGTCGCCGAAAATGCTTTCAATCGGCCTGCATTGCCGCCTCATTGGCCGCCCTGCGCGTCTCGCCGCCCTCAAACGCTTCATCGAGTACGCCAAAGGCCACGAACAGGTCTGGTTTACCCGCCGCGTGGACATTGCCCGGCACTGGCACGCCACCCACCCTTTTGTTGCCGAGACCGACCGATGAGCGCCTTCAAGACCCTCAAACCGTCCACCCTGAGCCGCGATGAGTTCGTCGCAGCCTTTGCCGACATTTACGAGCACTCACCCTGGGTGGCCGAAAAGGCTTACGACCTGGGCCTGGACGCCAGCGTCGATCAGATCGACACCCTGCACCAGCGCATGAGCGACCTGTTATTGAGCGCTGATCACGACCGCCAACTGGCACTGATCAACGCTCACCCGGACCTGGCCGGCAAAGCTGCCGTCCAGGGCCAACTGACCGAAGCCAGCACCCATGAACAAGCCGGCGCCGGTATTCACCAATGCACGGAAGAAGAGTTTCAGCGCTTCACCGAGCTGAACGAGGCCTACAAAGCCAAGTTCAAGTTTCCCTTCATCATGGCGGTAAAAGGCAGCGACCGGCACCAGATCCTCGCCGCGTTCGAAACCCGCATCCACAACCCGGCAGACGTCGAGTTCAAATGCGCGTTGGCAGAAATCAACAAAATAGCCCTGTTCCGATTACGCCAGCTCTAAGCCGAGCCGGCAGGTGCCGGTGACGTATCTCCAGCCACTTATTTAAAGGCAGACCAGAAGAATGAAAGCTTACGCCGTACCGTTCGAGAAGTTCGTCAACCTGGCCGACGCCCGTCTAGGCACCAAAATTGTTTCGGTGACCGATGACTGGTTCGCAGACGCCAACCGCCTGTTCCAGCCGACCCCGGCCGTGTGGAAGGAGGGCGTTTTCGATGACAACGGCAAGTGGATGGACGGCTGGGAGTCCCGCCGCAAGCGCTTTGAAGGCTATGACAGTGCCGTCATCCGCCTCGGCGTACCGGGCTCTATCAAGGGCGTCGACATCGACACTTCATTCTTCACCGGCAACTTCCCGCCATCGGCCTCCCTCGAAGCCTGCTTCCTGGCTGAAGGCGAGCCGACTGAAAACACCCAATGGGTTGAAGTGCTGTCGGCGGTCGAGTTGCAAGGCAACAGCCACCATTACCACGAGATCACTAACGACCAGGCATTCAGCCACCTGCGTTTCAACATCTACCCGGACGGCGGCGTAGCGCGTCTGCGTGTATATGGCGTGCCGTTCCGTGACTGGTCTGCGCTGGGTGACAACGAACAGGTCGATCTGGCCGCCGCCCTCAATGGTGGCCGCGCCCTCGCCTGCTCCGACGAACACTTCGGCCGCATGAGCAACATTCTTAACCCGGGCCGTGGCATCAACATGGGCGATGGCTGGGAAACCGCACGTCGCCGTACCCCTGGCAATGACTGGGTCATCGTCGCGCTGGGTCACGCCGGTGAAGTTGAAAAAATCATCGTCGACACCCTGCACTTTAAAGGCAACTACCCGGACAGCTGCTCGATCCAGGGCGCGTTCGTCAAGGGCGGTACCGACAGCCAGATCGAAACCCAGAGCCTGTTCTGGCGTGAATTGCTGCCGAGCCAAAAACTCGAAATGCACGCCGAGCACAGCTTCAGCGAACAGATCAAAGCGCTGGGCCCGATCACCCACATCCGCCTCAACCTGTTCCCGGACGGCGGTGTAAGCCGCCTGCGTGTACTGGGCAAGGTCGCTAAATAAGGCAAAACCTGTAGCCACTGCCGAAGGCTGCGACGGGTTGCGCAGCGACCCTGCTGTTAAAGGCCCTTCGGACCTTATCGCAGCCTGCGGCAGCGGCTACAAAAGCAAAACGAACACCTGACAGTCATTTAGAAAAAGAAGACCAACATGCGCACATTACAGATTGAACCGCTGACCAAAGAAGCCTTCGCCCCGTTCGGTGACGTCATTGAAACCGATGGCAGCGACCACTTCATGATCAACAACGGTTCAACCATGCGCTTTCATCATCTGGCCGAGGTCCAAACGGCTACGCCAGAGTGCAAGGCGATCATCAGCATTTTCCGCGCCGAGGCGCAGGACATGCCGTTCACTGTGTGCATGCTGGAGCGCCATCCGCTGGGCAGCCAGGCGTTTATTCCGCTGCTCGGCAACCCCTTTCTGATCGTGGTCGCGCCCGTTGGCGATGCACCTGTATCAGGCTTGGTCCGCGCCTTTGTCAGTAATGGCAGGCAGGGCATTAATTACCATCGCGGCGTCTGGCACCACCCGGTGCTGACGATCGAAAAGCGGGATGACTTCCTGGTGGTTGATCGCAGTGGCTCAGGCAATAACTGCGATGAGCATTTCTTTAAAGAGGATGAGCGTTTGATCCTCGCCCCCCACCAATAAGAGAAGGTCTGCTCATTCACTCAAGAGTGACAGGCGAGAGGTAAAGACTGTGCAAGCACATCTGATGGAATGGCTGAATCTGGGCGTGCGCTGGATTCATATGATTACCGGTGTGGCCTGGATTGGCGCGTCGTTTTACTTTGTCTGGCTTGAGAACAACCTCAATCGAGCCAACCCCAAAGACGGCCTGTCGGGCGACTTATGGGCCATTCACGGGGGCGGTATCTACCACCTCGAAAAATACAAGCTGGCCCCACCGACCATGCCGGAGAACCTGCACTGGTTTAAATGGGAAGCCTACTTCACCTGGATGTCCGGCATCGCCCTGCTGTGCCTGGTGTTCTATTTCAACCCGGCGCTGTACCTGATCGCTCCCGGCTCCAGCATGAGCGGCCCGGAAGCGGTTGCCATCGGCATTGGTTCGCTGATTGCCGGCTGGTTTGTCTACGACTTCCTGTGTGACTCTGCTTTGGGCAAACGCCCGGCACTGCTCGGTTTTATCCTCTTTTTGCTGCTGGTTGCCGCAGCGTTCGGCCTGAGCAAAGTGTTCAGCGGGCGCGGCGCGTATCTGCATGTCGGCGCCATCATCGGCACCATCATGGTCGGCAACGTGTTCCGCATCATCATGCCCGCCCAGCGTGCCCTGGTTGCGGCCATCAAAGAAGGCCGCACGCCCGATCCAACGCTGCCAGCCAAAGGCCTGCTGCGTTCGCGTCACAACAACTACTTCACCTTGCCGGTGCTGTTCATCATGATCAGCAACCACTTCCCGAGCACTTACGGCAGCCAATACAACTGGCTGATCCTGGCCGGGATTGCGGTACTCGCGGTGCTGGTACGCCATTACTTCAACACCCGCCACGACAGCCATAAATATGCCTGGACCTTACCGGTCGCAGCATTGGGCATGGTCTGCCTGGCGTATGTCACTGGCCCCAAACCAGCACCTGCAACGCCCGACGTGGCCAAGGTCATCAAATACCAACCGCTGCCGGAAACGGCTGTGGGCGGTGTTAAAGCAGCAGATGCCCCGCCAGCAGCAGCGCCCGCACCTGCCGCTCCCGCTGCCCCGGTGGCCGGCGTTGACTTCGAAAAAGTCCACGCGGTGATCCAGGAACGCTGCACGGTTTGTCATTCCGCCTCCCCTACCAGTCCGCTATTCAGCGTGGCCCCGGCCGGGGTGATGTTTGACACCGCGCAACAAATCCAACTGATGGCCCCGCGTATTCAAGCGCAAGCCGTCGCCACACCGATCATGCCGCTGGGCAACATCACTCAGATGACCCAGCAAGAACGCGATCTGGTCGGTGCCTGGGTCAACTCAGGAGCCCACATCAACTGACGCACACGGGTGGCCGCAAACCGTGGGCGGTCACCCACCACACCATTAGCTCACAACAATAAAAATGACCGAGGTGTTGCATGTCCGACTTAACCGAACCGCGCATACCCGCAGTAACCGCACCACCACCCATCCAGCGGCTACCGTTGTTGCAATTGATTCTGGTCGGTTTGCAGCACGTGCTGCTGATGTACGGCGGCGCCGTCGCCGTCCCCCTGATCATCGGCCAGGCGGCCGGTCTGAATCGTGAAGAAATCGCCTTTCTGATCAACGCCGACCTGCTGGTGGCCGGCGTGGCAACCATCGTCCAGTCGTGGGGCATCGGCCCCATGGGCATTCGTATGCCGGTGATGATGGGCGCCAGTTTTGCCGCTGTTGGCAGCATGGTGGCGATGGCCGGGATGCCGGGCATCGGCATGACCGGTATTTTTGGTGCAACCATTGCCGCCGGTTTCTTCGGGATGATCATTGCGCCGTTCATGTCCAAGGTGGTGCGCTTCTTCCCGCCGTTGGTCACCGGCACCGTGATTACTTCCATCGGCCTGTCACTGTTCCCGGTCGCCGTCAACTGGGCGGGCGGCGGCAGCACGGCGGCGCAGTTCGGCTCACCGATCTACCTGTTTATTGCGGCGTTGGTGCTGGGCACCATTTTGCTCATCAATCGCTTTATGCGCGGTTTTTGGGTCAACGTTTCGGTACTGATCGGCATGGCACTGGGCTATGCCCTGTGTGGTGCCATCGGCATGGTCAACTTGCAAGGCATCGGCCTGGCGCCGTGGTTCCAGCTCGTCACGCCGCTGCACTTCGGCATGCCTGAGTTCCATTTGGCACCGATCTTGTCGATGTGTCTGGTGGTGGTGATCATTTTTGTCGAGTCCACCGGGATGTTTCTGGCGCTGGGCAAGATCACCGACCAGGAAGTCACCCCACGCATGCTCCGTCGCGGCTTGCTGTGCGACGCCGGGGCTTCGTTTCTGGCAGGCTTTTTCAACACTTTCACCCACTCCTCATTCGCCCAGAACATCGGTCTGGTGCAAATGACCGGCGTGCGTTGCCGCTCGGTAACGATCATGGCCGGGATCTTCCTGATCACCCTCAGCCTGCTGCCTAAAGCCGCGTACCTGGTGGCCTCGATTCCGCCTGCGGTACTGGGCGGCGCAGCCATTGCGATGTTCGGCATGGTTGCCGCCACGGGGATCAAAATCCTCCAGGAAGCCGACATTGCCGACCGCCGCAATCAACTGCTGGTGGCTGTGAGTATCGGCATGGGCCTGATCCCGGTGGTGCGCCCCGAGTTCTTCGCGCACTTGCCACTCTGGATGGGCCCGATCACCCACAGTGGCATCGCCATGGCGGCAGTCAGCGCCGTGTCCCTGAACCTGCTGTTCAACGTACTGGGCGGCGCCGAGCGTGCAGCCATGAGCGGTCACGTGCATCAGCATTGATGCGCGATGGATGAGTGTTTGTGTGGGAGCGGGCTTGCTCACGATGAAATCGCTACGGTTTACCTGAAAAACCGCAGCACCTGAATCGCGAGCAAGCCCGCTCCCACCCACCTGCCAATCTCTGGCACACACAATAATAAAAAAGGAAGCATCCCATGCACTGCAAACACTGGGGCGTCACGCTCGCGGGTGGGCTTTTGGCTGCAGGTCAGGCAATGGCCGGCGATCTGTTCTTGTGGCAAACCAACAGCCTCACCTACCTGTACGGCAAGAACTTCGCGATCAACCCGTCGATCCAGCAAACGATCACCTTTGAACACGCCGACAAATGGAAGTACGGCGACAACTTCCTGTTTGTCGACCGCATTTTCTACAACGGTAAAGCCGACCCCAACAAAGGCCCGCACACCTATTACGGCGAGTTCAGCCCACGGCTGTCGTTCGGCAAGATCTTCGACCAAAAACTCGAATACGGCCCCATCAAAGACGTACTCCTGGCCATGACCTACGAATACGGCGAAGGCGACAGCGAGGCCTACCTCATTGGCCCGGGCTTTGATCTGGCGGTACCCGGCTTTAACTATTTCACCCTCAACTTTTATCGCCGTCATACCGAAGGGCCACGCCCTGGCACGGGGGTTTGGCAGATCACACCATCGTTCTCCTACACCATTCCTGTAGGCCGCTCCAACGTGCTGATCGATGGCTACATGGACTGGGTGGTCGATAACGACCAGAACTCACGCGGTACGTATCACGCCAACCTGCACTTCAACCCGCAGGTCAAATATGACCTGGGCAAAGCCCTCAACCTGGGCGAAAAGCAGCTGTATGTCGGCTTTGAATACAGCTACTGGAAAAACAAGTACGGCATCGAAAGCAGCAGCCGTCTGGACACCAACCAAAACACCGCCAGCGCCCTGATCAAAGTCCACTTTTAAGCCTTGCTGCGCCCGTGCAACAACAGCGCGCTTGAGTACCGACGCCAGAGTCAGTACTCTGCGCGGCCGCTCAAAGACGGGCGCTGTTTTAAAGCTGACTCTGAAGCCAACTTTATCGTTCAACCCAAGTATTTACGGCCTGCATTAGTCTCCCGCCACTCAACTGTTCACGGACAGCCGAGCGATGACTCTTTGCCGTAAAACAGGGTGTTCAAACGCCTTTAAGTTGACCGTAAAGACAAGTTTTAAAACAAAAGAACCAAGGTGCCGCACAGAGCGCCGAGTTCTACTCATGCAGCATTGATTAATTTTTGGAGCAACCGAATGAAGTGCATTCTGACCGGCCTGGTGCTTGCGGGGAGCCTGCTGGGCGGTACAACGGCAGCCGCAGAAGACTTGCTGCAGTGGCAAACCAACAGCTTGACGTACTTGTATGGCAAGGACTTCCAGGTCAATCCCAAGATCCAGCAGACCTTGACTTTCGAGCACGCCGACAGCTGGAAATACGGTGATAACTTTCTGTTCGTCGACCGTATTTTTTACAACGGCAAAGAAGACAGTAACTTCGGCACCAACACTTACTACGGCGAGTTCACGCCGCGCTTGTCGTTCGGCAAGATCTTCGATCAGAAGTTTGAGTTTGGCCCCATCAAAGACGTGTTGCTGGCCCTCACCTACGAGTTTGGCGAAGGCGATTCAGACTCCTACCTGATCGGCCCCGGTTTCGACCTGAATGTGCCGGGCTTCGACTTCTTCCAGTTGAACTTCTACAAACGCTACCCAGAAGGCAACCGCCCGGGCCGTGGTGTTTGGCAGATCACCCCGGTGTGGTCCTGGACCCAACCCGTGGGCAACTCCGATGTGGTCATCGACGGCTACATGGACTGGGTGGTCGACAACGACCAGAACGCGCGCGGCACCTACCACGCCAACCTGCACTTCAACCCACAGATCAAATATGACTTGGGCAAGGCGTTGAACTGGAGCGCGAAGCAACTGTACGTCGGTATCGAATACGACTACTGGAAAAACAAGTACGGCATCGAAGACAGCGGCTCCTTCAAAACCAACCAGGACACCGCGAGCCTGTTGGTCAAGTACCACTTCTGATGCACCCGCTTCAGCCACTGCATTCGCGTGGCTGAAGCCCTCCTCTCCAGGCAGCACCTTCTCCTCACTGGCCACCTTTATTTGACATACGCCGCGCATGCGTATATTTCTGCATACGCCATGTATGTCAAAACACCTTTCTTACCTGCAACGTCACGGAGCTTGTATGGCCAACCCCTATCGCGAGATTTTCAGCGCCCCCGGCAGCAAAGCGTTTTGCGCCGCAGGCCTGATCGCCCGAATGCCCATATCCATGGCAGGTATCGGCATCATCACCATGCTTTCGCAGTTGCACGGCTCGTATTGGTTGGCGGGCGCGGTGGCGGCCACTTTTGCACTGGCCATGGCCCTGCTGGCACCACAAATTTCTCGCGCGGTTGATCGTTACGGGCAACGCCGGATCTTGCCCGGCGTGGCGGCGGTTGGCGTCTGCGCCATGCTTGCGTTGCTGCTGTGCAGCTACCTGAACGCGCCCGACTGGACGCTGTTTGTCTGCGCCGCCCTGGCCGGCTGCATGCCCAGCATGCCGGCCATGGTCCGCGCCCGCTGGAGCGAGCTGTATCGCGGCTCGCCCAAGCTGCACACGGCGTTCTCGTTTGAATCGGTGCTGGACGAAGTCTGCTTTATCATCGGCCCGCCCATTTCCGTGGGCCTGAGCGTGGCCCTGTTCCCCCAGGCCGGGCCACTGGCGGCCGCGATCCTGTTGGCAGTGGGCGTAACGGCCTTTGTCATGCAACACAAAACCGAGCCGCCCGTGCACCCGCGAACCCTGGAGAATGACGTCACAGTCTTGCGTCAGGGCGCGGTTCTGGTGCTGATGATGGCCTTGATCGGCCTGGGCACCATTGTCGGCACCGTGGATGTGGTCAGCGTGGCCTTTGCCCAACATCAGGGCGAACCGGCGGCCGCGAGTATCGTCCTGTCGGTGTATGCGCTGGGTTCATGCCTGGCCGGACTGGTGTTTGGCAGCCTCAAATTGAACATGCCCCTGCCCCGGTTGTTTTTGTTGGGCGCGTTGGCCACGGCAATCACCATGGTGCCGCTGATGTGGGCCAACAGCATCATCACCCTGGCCGCGGCCATGTTTGTCGCCGGGCTGTTCTTCGCCCCGACCCTGATCACCGCCATGGCGCTGGTCGAAAACATCGTCGCCCCGGCCAAGCTGACCGAAGGCCTGACCTGGATGATCACCGGCCTGGGCATGGGTGTTGCCCTTGGCGCGGTGGTCGGTGGCTGGGTGATCGACGCTTACGGTGCACCGGCGGGCTTCAGGGTGTCGTTGATCGCAGGTTTGGGCATGTTGCTGTTTGCCGTCGCGGGCTATCGGCTGTTGCAAAACAGCACCTCGCAACCCGGTAATGCGCTGGCCTGACGGCTGGCGTAAGACCGCCTGCAAGCAGCTGTCTTGAGACGTTTGCAATCACGGTGCTACCATGCCCGACCGCCAAAACAGGCAAGGAAATACCGGGTTTATGAGTAGCATCCGCGAGCGCAACAAAGAACTGATTTTGCGAGCCGCCAGCGAGGAATTCGCCGACAAAGGGTTTGCCGCCAGCAAAACCAGCGACATCGCGGCCAAGGCGGGGGTGCCCAAGCCCAACGTCTATTACTACTTCAAATCCAAGGAAAACCTGTACCGCGAAGTGCTCGAAAGCATCATCGAGCCGATCCTGCGTGTATCGACGCCGTTCAACGCCGATGGCGAGCCGAACGAGGTGTTAAGCAACTACATCCGCTCCAAAATCCTGATTTCCCGCGAATTGCCGTTTGCCTCGAAAGTGTTCGCCAGCGAAATCATGCACGGCGCCCCGCACCTCAGTGAAAAACAGGTCGAACTGCTTAACGACCAGGCCAAACACAACATCGCCTGCATCCAGACCTGGATCGACCGCGGCCTGATCGCCCCGATCGACCCGCACCACCTGATGTTCAGCATCTGGGCCGCGACCCAGACCTACGCCGACTTCGACTGGCAAATCTCCGCCATCACTGGCAAGGCCAAGCTCGACGACAGCGACTACGAAGCTGCGACCCAGACCATTATTCGGCTGGTGCTTAAAGGCTGTGCGCCGGATTGACGCCTGGCGCAAAAACCGGAGCTGCCGCCCCGTCTTCGACGCCGCGCTGTCGCGCATCAAACAGGACAGCGAATATCGTCAGCATCCCCCAATTGGTTCCCTCTCCTTCGGGAGAGGCGTGGTGAGGGGGCTCTTGACTTGAGTACATATCCGTTGCTGCGGCAACGACCACTTAGGGTTCCGGCCTTACGCCGCGTCACTTTGCAAAAGCGGCAAAGTAACCAAAACGCTTTTGCCCCTACCCCTCGGTGCCTCGCTTTGGCTCGGCATGCCCTCACCACAGGCCTTGCTCCGT
>NZ_JASCPQ010000133.1:0-11401 GCF_029959305.1 Pseudomonas sp. PS01297 | reverse complement strand
CGCCCCGGTGCGCCCTTTTTTTTTTATATTAAAAAACGCCGGGGCGCCACCCCCCGCTCCTACTTCCATCACGCGACCGTCAGCATGATAAAAAACCGCCCACTTATAGAGCGCTGATTTGGTCACCGACGAAAAAGCCGGGCACAAGCCATACGCATTGGAAAACTCCATGCCGGAAAAGTCGGCGCCGACTTCGGCCGCCATCAAATGCCCGTCGCCCGTCAATACATTGCAACCCAGCGCCCGACTTAGAAACGCGCAGCCACCCGTCGCGATGACTACCGCAGCGGCTTCGACCTTCCATTCATGATTTTTCTGTCGCGAGAAACCGGACGCCCCACTGACGCGCCCTTCACTGTCTGTGAGCAGTTGCAGCGCCGGGCTGTGATCGAGAATTCGCACGCCGGCCTGCTTCACCCGCTTGCGCATCAAACGCATGTATTCCGGGCCCTGCAAAGAAATACGCTGCTGCTGGCCGTCGCTGTCGAGCGGGAACGGATAACCCCAGTCAGCGAGGGTTTGCATGTTGCTCCAGGTTTGTTCGAGGACGCGGTCCATCCAGTCGTTTTCCGCCAGATAGCCACCGCGCGCATAGCGGCTGGCTTTGGCGTCTTCACGCTTTTGCGCGTCAGGCTCGACGTACCAGACGGCCGTGCCCGATGGCGCCGTAGCCCCGGACGCCCCGCAGTAGCCTTTGTCCGCCAGCACCACACGTGCGCCCTGGGCCGCCGCGCTGATCGCCGCCCAAGTGCCCGCGGGTCCACCCCCGATCACCAGCACATCGGCGCGCCACTCACGCCCGCCCACGCGCTCCTCAAGACCTGACATAGTGAATTCCTTGTTGAAACAGAAGAATTTTAGGTATGACGCAAGCCAAATTTGCAGCGCTGATTGACGTTCAACTCGGCACCTTACGTAACTGGGAACAAGGCCGTAGAGAGCCCACCGGCCCCGCCAAAGCCCTGTTAAAAGCCATCCATAATGACCCGGTGCACGTACTCAATGCGCTGGCTGGCTGATCAACACAACCTCTGACGACCTTCCCCAGTGCTGCGCCAACAGCAGCACTGCAGGAACGCTGCTTGCAGCCAGACACCTTCAGGGCAGGTAATGCCCGACAAGCCTTGTAAACATTAATGGCGTGTTTTTTGCTGGACGTTTAGTCAACTTCAACCCTTCAGGCGACCCCTCCACAGGAGTTTGTAGATGAGTGACACGACCTCACCCCGGCCTCAGAACGTGTACGACGATCCGGTATTTTTTGAAGGCTACAAGAACCTGCGCAAGAAGGATTCGGGGCTGAACGGTGTGCTTGAAATACCGGCATTTCATGCGCTGCTGCCCAAATTGCAGGGGCTTAAAGTGCTGGATTTGGGTGCAGGATTTGGTGACTTCGCACGCTATGCCCGCAGCCAGGGCGCCCAGGCGGTCACTGCTGTCGATATTTCACAAAAGATGTTGTCTGAGGCCCGGCACCTCACCCAGGACGACAAGATTGTGTATGTGCATCACCCGATCGAAAGCTTCACACCCGAGGATCAAGCTTTTGATCTGGTGGTGTCATCGCTGGCGCTGCACTACATCGATGATTATGCAGCGGTGGTCAAACGCGTGTACGCAGGCCTTGTCCCGGGTGGCCAATTCGTTTTTTCAGTCGAACACCCGCTCTGCACGGCGCAGCCAAGCGGCTGGGTCCTCAGCCCTGAGGGCGAACGCCTGCATTGGCCACTGGACAATTACCACTATGAAACAGAACGCCAAAGCCGTTGGTTTGTGGAGAACGTGACCAAGTTCCACCGGACTCTGCAAACCTACGTCAACACACTGATAGTCGCGGGTTTTCGACTGGATCATCTGGGCGAACCCACGCCTTTGTCGCATGCACTAAAAGAGCGCCCATCATTAACAGATGCACTTAGACGCCCGCCTTTTTTGTTATTGGCAGTGAGCAAGCCCGACGTAAGTTGAATGGACGCCGATATAATTCGTCTGCCTTTTCGCCATGTTTATGTGGAAAAATCGAGACACTAAAAGGCTATGGATGGCCTCCCCTTTCTCGCTTCTGATTGCCACCAACAGGTCTGGAACACCCCTGACGAAGCCATACCGCACAAACTTTATTTTGAAAAAAATCGGTTACCAACTCTCATCTACGCTGAGAGCGACGACCATTTAAAAGCTGCTAAACAGCCGACAGAGAAAGCCAAACTACGCACATCCATAAAAAACCGAAACAAAATATGTATTTTTTATGACAACAAACAAACAGAAATAAAAGCTAAAACAAAAACTCCTGAAACTTAATACTCAAGATAAATCCCTGTAGTTCTGAGGCGTCATCCCAAACCACCTTAAAGAGGCTTTGTAGAAACTGCTCTGATCACTAAAGCCCAATGTCGCAGAAATATACTTAATACTGTATACAGAGTGCCTCAAATAATCATGCGCCAAGGCTTGCCTGACATCGTTATACACCATGGAAAAGCTGAGCCCCTCATTCCTTAAAGAGTACTGCAAGGTTCTTTTGCTCACTTTAAGTGCGTCCGCAATTGAATCCAATGTCGGGGTAACCCCCAGGGCTAAACTTTGCGCAACGGCTCTTCTTATCTTCGACGATGCGAAACCGGTGGGCGATGATTCCAGTTGAACTTTAAGAAACTCAGCGTGTAGACGGTCTAGCTTTGGCGATGCTGTAATCAGTGGGTAATTGCAAATTTCCCGAGGAAATACCAATACATTATGACCTGCTGAAAACTTTAAATTCCGCCCAAACACCTCTTCCAGCCCCGCTCTTTCGCCGGGAGGAGCATAGACTAATTCAACCCCCAACGGCACCACATAATAATGAGGGACCAGCCACCTGATCAGCGCCAGTAAAATTGAGAAGCCTGCGTCTATAAAGACGCGGGGCACTTTTTTGGTCACCTCAATACTGACAATTTTTACGATATGGTCATGTAATTCCAGCTTTAACAATGAACCACTGCTGATCAAGGGATAGTAATTTACCAGGCGTTCAAGGGCTCCCCCCAATGTCGCACATGACATGACTGCATACCCCAACGCCCCCAGCATGGCGGGGTGCATGTTCCTGTACGCCCTTAATCCCAGATCCGGGTCGCAAGAAGTTACAGCAAGATTGGCCAACCACTCATACACCGACTGGATTTCAACAAATTCCGTGTCATCGACATAATCATGAAATGTTTCACTGGACTTATAGACAGTCCCCAACGCTCGACAGAGCAAGTAAACATATGATTTTCGAATTCTATACATTCATTCATCCACGGAACAAACAAGAGCACGAACGAGTGCCTTCTAATTTTCAGACATAAAATAACGTGCACAACAGACTCTATAGAATTAATCCTGCCACAGGACTGAGTCAATGCTGTTGCGCTTCAGGACATACTATTAGCCTCAGGGGACACTTATGATTAAAGCATGCGCATGGGAGAATGAAATCACATAGCAAGTCTCTAAAAAACCCAAGAAGTATCAACCCCATGGACAATCATAGAAAAAAACGCGGATGGTGGTGGGCTTATAAAAAAATACGCTCATTGCACTGTTCCCGAAGTACCGCCGCATTTAGAGCCACGCGCTTTTTACTCACGGGGGACACGGGTGCTTTCAGAGACAAACATAGCCACTACAAAATAAGAATAAAATTATAACCCGGCAAGTTTACACTTGCGCAACCCGCTAAGGACGGCGTTATCTTCATGAAAAAAAAGCATTCAGTTCAGGTCATTGCCATTACCGGCGGCAAAGGAGGCACCGGCAAAAGCACACTGGCCATCAATCTATCCATTGCCCTGGCCACTTTAGGGCAGAGGGTTGCGTTACTGGACGGCAACCTTGAACTGCCTTGCATCGATACACTGCTGAATATCAGACCGCAGAGAACACTCTCAAACTTGATTGAAGGCAATTGCACCTTAACCGACATACTGCACACTGGCCCCCGAGGCATCAACTTGATACTCGGCAGCCCCTACTCAAAAACGATGCACGGTCTTCTAACCGCTCATCACGTCGGGATTATAAACGCGTTCAACGAAATCCAGACTGAAGTGGATGTACTGGTTGTAGACACTGCCTCCGGGGCCAATGATTCTGTCCTGAACTTCACACGTGCCGCTCATGAAGTATTGGTGGTCATCTGTAATGAGCCAGCTTCGATCCTGAATGCACACGCGCTTATCTATACGCTAAATAACCAATATAAAATCAGAAAATTCAGAGTTATCAGTAATAGAACGTATAGCTCTGTGGAAGGCCGCGATGCATTTAGCAAACTGCTTGCCCTGACCTCCTGTAACGTTGACTTGTCACTTATGTATGTTGGCAATTTACCCGAAGATCTCGCCGTACGGTACGCGACCCACAAACGACGAGCCGTCTATGAAATTTCACCCCGCTCGAAATTTTCTCGAGAGCTTGAAGCGATTGCAAAAAAAATCAGCAGATGGCCACTCCATACAACACCGAGAGGGCACATCGAGTTTTTCATGGACAGTTTGATCATGGCGCCACCGGGTCATGGCACAAAGACACCCGGATAATAGCTCTCATTCCCTAATGTGCAAACTGCATTTACTGTTCATGTTCAGAAAAATGACAGTCAAAAAGATTTCGTCAAGCGATTGACGTATTAACCCTGAGAGATATTTCACACCTTCAAACATCCGCCGCTCAGTAAGCCACTGTTCTACCTCGCGAAAGCAACCGGGTCATCGCATTAATTACACTGATGATCACTATCGAAACGACCGCCTGCCTGATTGCCGAAATGGCTTCTTATAATCGCCTCCCAATTCCCCTCCTCGCCTGCCCTCAGGCGATATCCATCCTGGAACCCCACCCCATGCCAAGCGCAAGCCAGGCCTCCAGCGGCCTACCCGAACATAATCAGCAAAGCGTCAAACAGCAGTGGATGGCGATTCTGTCGGTCTGCGTAGGCGCCTTTGCCTTAGTGACCAGCGAGTTTCTCCCGGTGGGCGTCCTCAACGACGTCGCCACCGACCTTGGCATCAGCGCGGGCCACGCCGGGCTAATGGTAACCTTGCCCGGCATAATGGCGGCGCTCGCCGCCCCCTTACTGTCTGTTGGTATCGGCGCCATGGACCGGCGTTATCTGCTAATCGGCCTGACCCTGCTGATGATCGTCGCCAACTCGGTGGTAGCCGTCGCCAGCGACTTCAATTTGCTGCTGTTGGGCCGCGCATTGCTGGGTATCAGCATCGGCGGCTTCTGGGCGACCGCCATCGGCCTCAGCGGCAGGCTGGCCCCCAAAGGCGTGAGCGTCGCCCAGGCAACCTCAATCATCATGTTCGGGGTGACCTTGGCCACCGTGCTGGGCGTGCCCGTGGGCACTTGGCTGAGCGGCCTGATGGGTTGGCGCATGACGTTTCTGCTCACCGCGCTGCTGGGCTTGCCGGTGCTGCTGGCACAAATTTTTCTGTTGCCGCGCCTCAATCCGGAAAAGGCCATTTTGGTGAGCGACCTGCCAGCCTTGTTTATCAACCCGAAATCCCGGGTTGGCCTGATCGCCGTATTGCTCATTGGCCTGGCCCACTTTGCGGCATACACCTACGTTGCACCGTTCTTTAAAAACAGTTCGGGCTTCGATGGACCGACCATTGGCTCCCTATTGCTGCTCTACGGCGCGGCCGGGGTTCTGGGTAACTTCTTTGCCGGCTTCGCGGCCAACCGCAGCGTGCGCTACACCCTGCTACTGGTTGCATTGATGATCGGCGCCAGCACCGCTCTGTTCCCCCTTTTCGCCACCCACATGACCGGTGCCGTCATGCTCATTGCACTCTGGGGCTTTGCCTTCGGCGCCTTCCCGACTTGCGCCAGCATCTGGATGTTCGTCGTTGCCCCCAAAGACGTTGAACGCGGCATGCCGCTGTTCATCGCCTTGTTCCAGGTGATTATCGCCCTGGGCTCATTCTTCGGCGGCCAGATCGTCGACCAAATGGGCAGCGCAATGCTATTCAGCCTCGCCACCGCACTGGTCGGCTGCGGCTTTGTCACCGTGCTGGTGCTGGGGCGTAATGTGAGTAATAGCCTGGTGGCAGAGCCGGCTTAATCAGCGGCAGGAAGTATCGATGCATTGAGCGGCGCATTATCCGCCGCTCAATGCCTGAGATAGCGAACTTATCGAATAGAAACGAAAAAGCCCCGTAGCTTATTCAGCTACGGGGCTTTTCTATGTAATGGCGGAGAGATAGGGATTCGAACCCTAGGTACTGTCGCCAGTACAACGGATTTCGAATCCGTCCCATTCGGCCACTCTGGCATCTCTCCAACGGCGCGCATCATAACAACGCTTTTGATTTCAGGCAAAGCCTTTTTTCAAAAAAATCGCGTGCTATCAGTTGCTTGCGCGCTTTTACAGCTTAAAGCGGGACGCCGAGGCGGTTTGCAACTTCTTCGTAGGCTTCGATAACGTCGCCCAGGCCCTGACGGAAACGGTCTTTGTCCATTTTCTTGCCAGTGGCTTTGTCCCATAGACGGCAGCCGTCCGGGCTGAATTCGTCGCCCAGGACGATGGTGCCGTCGTGGAATACGCCGAATTCAAGTTTGAAGTCGACCAGCAGCAAGCCAGCGTCGTCGAACAGTTTGTTCAGCACGTCGTTAACTTTGAGCGACAGTTCTTTCATGCGAACCAGTTGCTCGGCTGTGCCCCAACCGAATGCCACTACATGGGATTCGTTGATGAACGGGTCGCCCTTGGCGTCGTCCTTGAGGAACAGTTCGAAGGTGTAAGGGTTGAGCTTCATGCCCTCTTCAACACCCAGACGCTTGACCAGGCTGCCTGCCGCGTAGTTACGCACAACGCATTCAACCGGGATCATGTCGAGCTTTTTAACCAGGCATTCGTTGTCGCCCAGCAGTTTGTCGAATTGCGTCGGCACGCCGGCGGCTTCGAGTTTCTGCATGATGAAGGCGTTGAACTTGTTGTTCACCATGCCTTTACGATCGAGCTGCTCGATACGCTTGCCATCAAATGCTGAGGTGTCGTTGCGAAACAACAGGATCAAGCGGTTTTCGTCGTCAGTCTTGTAAACCGATTTCGCTTTACCGCGATAGAGTTCTTCACGTTTTTCCATGATGGGCTCCGCATGCTAAGTAGGTGGGCTAGGCGATTGTGCGCCAGTCGAGCCCTGAATCTTGATCCGCCAGTTGCAGCCAGTCCGGGTCGCACCCAAGGGTGTCGACGAAACATTGTCGGGCCAGCTGCGGCAGGTTGTTCTTGCTGCTGAGGTGGGCCAGCACCAGGTGTTGCAGGTCTTTCCAGCCCAACTCGGCCACCAGGTTTGCGGCCTGATGGTTGTTCAAATGTCCTTCCTGACCACCCACTCGCTGCTTGAGAAAGTAGGGGTAGTGACCACGGGCCAGCAGGTCGCGGCAATGGTTAGCCTCGATCATCAGCGCATCCAGATCGCGGTAGCTGTGCAGCACGCCTGCGCAATAGGAACCCAGGTCGGTCAACAAGCCAAAGCGCCGCTGACCATCACTGAACACATATTGGGTGGGCTCCTGAGCATCATGCGCCACACGGGTCACACTGATGGTCAGGGCGCCGATCTGCAGCGTCTCACCATCGGCCACGAAACCGGCTGGTTCCAGTGGTTTGCGCATCCCGCGCTGAGTGCCACGGCTCATATACACCGGCAAATTGTAGCGCCGAGACAGCAAACCCACGCCATGCACGTGATCGGCATGTTCGTGGGTTACCAGAATCGCGCTCAGTTGGTGTGGGCTGACGCCTAACCGAACCAGGCGGCGCTCGGTTTCTCGCAACGAGAAACCGCAATCGACCAATACATAGGTGCTGTTGCTGGCTATCAGCGTGCCATTCCCTTGGCTACCACTGCCGAGAACGGCAAAACGCATAAAATTAGCCCAGGTTGTCTTGAATCTCGCTCAACACTTTGCGCGCCACTTCTGGCGATGCGCTCTTGTTGATGTTCTCTTCAACCGTCACTTGTACGCTGTCGCCGACCTTGCTCAGGCGAACCTGATAACGCTGGGCGCGGGCTTCAACTTCTTCCTTGCTCGGCTTGCCACCAAAGAGACCGGAGAAGAAACCAGGTTTCTCGTCCTTCTTCTCGGCTTTTTCCGCCAGGTTGATGTAGTACAGGCCCAATGTGCGGTTGATGTCTTCAACGCGCCAATCGCCTTGCTCAAGTGCACGACCGACACTGGACCAGGCACGGTCGAGGTCTTCGGTGAGGCTCAGTACCGGGTTGCCGCTGCCGTCTTCGCTCAGGGTGACACGCGCCGGGGTATCGAAGTCACGGGCTGCCAGCAACGACACCGAACCGCCCTTCTCGGCGCTGCGACTCATGCTGATCAGCATTTCGTCAACCAGGCCCGCATCCAGACCGGTGTTCACCGAGTTCTGTGTGAAATCAACATTGGCGGTGCTGCCCGCCGGGCGGTTGGCGCTGACCACGTAGATTTCGCTGGTGTTGCGCTGCACGCCTGGCTCGATGCGCACCCGCAGACGGGTTTCACTGTCGGCAGCCAAGCCGCTGCTGGTCACGTGACGGGCAATCGGCGAGGACAATTCGCCAGCCTGCTGCCAAGCGGTGGTGAACTCGCCGGTTTGTGGGCGCTGCTCGTCGATACGGAAGCCGTTGTCCTGGAAGAATTGCATCGCAACCGACCACACCTCGGACGGCACGTGCTGCGCCAACACCCAACGGCTGTCGCCGGTTTTTTGCAGGCTGTAGTCGCCGGAGCTGGTAATCGCCGCCAAAGGTTGTGGACGTGGCACGACAAACTCGCCCTTGACGTTGTCATCCGGCACGTTGGCCGGAATCGGCAACAACGGCACCAGGCGCTTGTCAGTGACAACGCCCGGCGGCAGTTTCATCGGTGCAGTTTCTTGAGCTTGCAAATAGTCGCTGCCACGGTCCCGGAAGTACCCATCTGGGCCCCACAGCCAACCGCAGCCGCTGGTGCTTGAAATAATCACGGCTAGTGCGGAAAGTCCGGCCAATCGCTTCATGCGTAATGCTTCCTCAATTAAACCAGGACGCCGGACTGGCGCATGGCCTGCCGCAGCGGTTCGTGACAGGCTTCGCTGAGCCAGGTGAGCGGCAGACGGATACCGTCCGGCATCAAGCCCATCTCATGCAGCGCCCACTTCACGGGGATCGGGTTGGATTCGATAAACAGGGTTTTATTGAGCGGCATCAGTTTTTCGTGAATCGCACGGGCCGTATCAGCATCGCCACGCATCGCAGCGGCACACAGGTCGCTCATGTCACGCGGGGCAACGTTGGCGGTCACCGAGATATTGCCTTTGCCGCCGAGCAGGATGAGCTCTACAGCCGTGGCGTCATCACCGGAGTACACCAGAAAATCGCTGCTCACACCGGCCAGAATGGCGGGTACACGGGTCAGGTCGCCAGTGGCTTCCTTGATGCCGATGATGTTTTTCACTGTCGACAGGCGCACCACGGTTTCTGGCAGCATGTCGCACGCCGTACGGCCCGGAACGTTGTAGAGGATCTGCGGGATATCAACCGCTTCGGCAATGGCCTTGAAGTGCTGATACAAGCCTTCCTGGGTCGGCTTGTTGTAATACGGCGTCACCAGCAGGCACGCATCTGCGCCCGCGGCCTTCGCGTTGGAGGTCAGTTCGATCGCTTCACGCGTCGAGTTGGCGCCTGTACCGGCAATCACCGGAATACGCCCCGCCACCTGTTTGACGACGTGACGAATCACTTCGATGTGTTCGTTCACATCCAGAGTTGCTGATTCACCTGTGGTGCCAACGGCAACAATGGCGTTGGTGCCCTCTTGCAGGTGAAAGTCCACCAGTTTGCTCAGAGCGTCCCAATCAAGACGTCCTTGTGCATCCATAGGTGTGACCAGTGCCACCATACTGCCCGCAATCATGCAACCGCTCCTGCCGGAAAAAGAGAGCCGTAATGGTACTGGCGCCATGACCCTTGCACAAGCAACAGCGCGCCTCATGAGCATTCCCCTTCGCGTTGCTTTTCGCTACCCTTCATCCTTTGATTGGTACTGATGTGTGCGAACGTCTGTTTTACGGGCCTTTATGTCAGCATTTCACACCCTGCCCCCACGCCACAGAACGCAGTTTGCCGCGTGTGCAAATTGCCTGAAACGGCCTGCTGGCGGGCTTCTGCTGTTTGTTAAGGGCTTGATTTTCGACTCGCACGCCATCGACCGTACTGACCGCTCATCGTTTTAGGAAGGCTGCATGTCCACCCCCACAGTCCGCGAACAATTTCTTGTCATCAGTGCACTCGGCGCCAACCCAATGGAGCTGACTAACGTCCTGTGCCGGGCCAGCCATGAAAATCGCTGCGCGGTGGTGACCTCTCGTCTGACTCGCCACGGCGAATGCAGCGCGCTGGTACTGGAAATTTCTGGCAGCTGGGACGCCCTGGCCCGCCTTGAGGCCGGCCTGCCCTCCCTGGCCAAACGCCACGCGTTCAACGTCAATGTGGTGCGCAGCGCGGCACTTGAGACTCGCCCGCAAGCACTGCCGTACGTGGCTTATGTCAGTTCGGCCTACCGCTCGGACATCATCAACGAGCTGTGCCAGTTCTTCATGGACCACAACGTTGAACTCGAAAACCTGACCTGCGACACCTATCAGGCCCCGCAAACCGGCGGCACCATGCTCAACGCCACGTTCACCGTGACCTTGCCGCCCGGTGTGCAAATCAGCTGGCTGCGCGACCAGTTCCTGGATTTCGCCGATGCCCTGAACCTCGACGCGCTGATCGAACCGTGGCGCCCACAGAACCCGATGTAAGGAAGGAACCCCTCATGGCCGTTGCACTTGACCAACCCGTAAGCGACTTCCAGATCCCGGCGACCGGCGAGAAAACCGTGAGCCTGTCGGCCCTCAAAGGCAAACAGGTGGTGATTTACTTCTACCCCAAAGACAGCACGCCGGGCTGCACCACTGAAGGCCAGGGCTTTCGTGACCACTACGCAGAGTTCCAGACCGCCAACACCGAAGTGTTTGGCGTATCACGGGATAGCCTCAAGTCTCACGAGAACTTCAAGGCCAAGCAGGCGTTTCCATTTGAATTGCTGAGCGACAAGGACGAAGCCTTGTGCCAGCTGTTTGACGTGATCAAGCTGAAAAAGCTCTACGGCAAGGAGTACTTGGGCGTGGATCGCAGCACCTTCCTGATCGACAAGGAAGGCGTCCTGCGTCACGAATGGCGCGGCGTGAAAGTGCCAGGGCATGTTGAAGCGGTGCTGGAACAGGCCAGGCAATTGAACCAGGCCTGACCTGGTCCGCATGACTTGGGATCTACACCCTGTGGGAGCGGGCTTGCTCGCGATGCCGACAACTCGGTCTATCTAATACACCTTGTCGGCCCAATCG
>NZ_JASCPQ010000132.1:0-11625 GCF_029959305.1 Pseudomonas sp. PS01297 | reverse complement strand
CGAGCTTGCCTCGCTTTGTTTTGTTCTTTTAAAAAGATCGCGAGGCAAGCTCGCTCCTACAAAGGGCACCACTTTAAAACAGTTTCAGCGGCTCTTCATTGAGCGCCGAGAGTTGTTCGCGCAACGCCAGCACCTGGTCGCCCCAATACCGCTCGCTGCCAAACCACGGGAAGCTGTGCGGGAACGCCGGGTCGTCCCAACGGCGGGCCAGCCAGGCACTGTAGTGCATCAGGCGCAAGGCGCGAAGGGGTTCGATCAGGGCCAGTTCACGGGGGTTGAAGTCGTGGAACTCGCTGTAGCCATCCATCAGTTCGGACAGTTGGCCGAGGCATTCCTGGCGATCACCGGCCAGCATCATCCACAGGTCTTGCACCGCCGGGCCCATGCGACAGTCGTCGAGGTCGACAATATGGAACACCTCGTCGCGGCACATCATGTTGCCGGGGTGGCAGTCGCCGTGCATGCGGATGTTGCTGTGCGGGGCGGCGGCGTACACGTCTTCGACCCGCTTGAGCAGATCGCGGGCCACCGACTCGTAAGCCGGTAACAGGCTGCGCGGGATGAAATTGCCTTCGAGCAAGGTGGTCAGTGAGTCATGGCCGAAGTTCTTCACGCCCAGGGCTTCGCGGTGTTCAAAGGGCTTGGTGGCACCCACCGCATGCAGGCGCCCAAGCAGTTGGCCGAGGCGGTACAGCTGGTCAAGGTTGCCCGGCTCGGGGGCACGGCCACCGCGTCGCGGGAACAAGGTAAAGCGAAAGCCCTGGTGTTCGAACAGGCTGGCGCCGTTATGAATGATCGGCGCCACCACCGGCACTTCGCAGTCGGCCAGCTCGAAGGTAAAGCGGTGTTCTTCGAGGATCGCTTCGTTGGTCCAGCGCTGTGGGCGGTAGAACTTCGCGATCAGCGGCTCCGAGCCTTCGATACCGACCTGGTACACGCGGTTTTCGTAACTGTTGAGGGCGAGCACGCGGGCGTCGCTGAGGAAACCGATGCTTTCGACGGCGTCGAGCACCAGATCAGGGGTAAGTGTTGCGAACGGATGAGACATGCTGACTCCTGCGCGCAGCAGGCTGCCGCGTCCGGCCAAGCATGTTAACGCAGACTGACCCCTGTAGGAGCGAGCTTGCCTCGCGATCTTTTAAAAGAGCAAAAGATCGCGAGCAGCAAGGGCTCATCGCTAAGCGCCGACGATCCCGCCGTCTTCGCGGCTGATGGCCATGACCGAGGAGCGCGGTTTGCCGTTGGGCAGGTGCTCGGGGAAGGTCGAGCCGCCGTTTTCGCCGGGGTGCTGGATACCGACGAACAGGGTTTTTTGATCCGGCGAGAAGCTGATGCCGGTCACTTCACAGCCCACCGGGCCGACCATGAAACGACGGATTTCACCGCTGTCGGGGTCGGCGCAGAGCATTTGGTTATTGCCCATGCCGGCGAAGTCACCTGTGTTGCTGTAGTCGCCGTCGGTCAGGATCCACAGGCGCCCGGCGTCGTCAAAACCCAGGCCGTCGGGGCTGTTGAACATGTTCTGCGGGGTGATGTTGGTCGAGCCGCCTTTGGGCTGTTTCGGGTGCACCACCGGGTTGCCTGCGACCACAAACAGGTCCCAGTCGAAGCTGTCGGCGCCGTGGTCGTCGTTGTGGGCTTTCCAGCGCAGGATCTGCCCGTAAACGTTCTTTTCGCGCGGGTTAGGGCCGCCGACGGGTTGGCCGTCTTCGCCGCGTTTGGCGTTGTTGGTCAGGGTGCAATACACCTGGCCGTCTCTGGGGCTGACCACGATCCACTCCGGGCGGTCCATGCGCGTGGCGTTGACCACGCTGCCCGCGAGCCGGGCGTGGATCAGCACTTCGGCCTGGTTGGCGAAACCCTGGCTGGCGTCGATGCCGTTTTGGCCGTGGCGCAGTTCGATCCACTGGCCTTGGCCTTTGGGGTGATCGGGGTGCTTGTCGCCCGCATCGAAGCGCGCCACATACAGCGTGCCGTGGTCCAGCAGGTCGCGGTTGGCCTTGGGGTTTTGGGTGTCGATGCGGTCACGGCTGATGAATTTGTAGATGAACTCCCCGCGTTCGTCGTCGCCCATGTACACCACGGCGCGACCATCACGGGTTTGTGCCAGTGCGGCGTTTTCGTGTTTGAAGCGGCCCAGCGCGGTGCGTTTGACCGGCAACGACTTCGGGTCGAACGGGTCGATTTCGACCACCCAGCCATGGCGGTTGAGTTCATTGGGGTTGGTCGCCAGGTCGAAGCGCGGGTCGTGCAGGTGCCAGTTGATCTCGCGGCTGGCGAGTGTGGCGCCGTAGCGCTTTTGCGCGGCGTCGAAGGTCTGCTGGGGGTCTGAGCTGCCAAAGCAGTCGGTGAAGTTTTCTTCGCAGGTGAGGTAGGTGCCCCACGGTGTTTTGCCGTTGGCGCAGTTCTGGAAGGTGCCCAGTACCCGGGCGCCATTAATGTCGGCCTGGGTGCGCAACAAGGCGTGCCCTTCGGCCGGGCCGCTGAGGCGGATCGGCGTGTTGCCGTGGATGCGCCGGTTGAACGGCGAGCCCTGAACGAACTGCCAGCCGTCGTCTTTGCGCTGTACTTCAACGACCGACACGCCTTCGCTGGCCTGGGCTTTGCGCACCTCTTCGGCCGACGTCGGCAGGCCGCCGTGGGGGTACAGGTAGCGGTAGTTGGTGTATTCGTTGTTGATCGCCAGCAGGGCACGGTTGGGGTCGTCGGGGAAGGCGAACAGGCTCATGCCGTCGTTGTTGTCGCCAAACTGCACTTCTTGAGCGTCGGCGCTGCCATTGCCGCTGGGGTCAAAGGCCGGGCCGTTGGTGTGCAGGGGCTGGCCCCAACTGATCAACACCGAGGCGCGGTAGCCGGGTGGCAAGCTGAGGCTGTCGCTGGTGGCGGCGTTGATGCTGGCAAAGCCCAGCAAGGGGCTTGCGGCCGAGCTGACCCCGGCGGCCAGCGCGCTGCGGCTGAGCAGGTTGCCGCCCAGAAACATTGCCGCGCCGCACAAGGCGCCTGCGCTGATAAACCCGCGTCGACTCAAGCCAACAATACGCTCAAGGTCGGTGGGGTGTTGATCATCCAGGAGGTTCATAGTGCGCAGGCCTTTTAAGGTTTTTGCGCAACCTTAAGCAGCGGTTATGACAGTGGTGTTGCAGAAAAGCCCTCACCCCAACCCTCTCCCGGAGGGAGAGGGGGCTGATTGGCGTTGAAATTGAATTCGCGTGCGGTCAGTTCCTTCTCCCTCCGGGAGAGGGTTAGGGTGAGGGCCTTGATTTACAGGGGTGTGCCGAGCAACACCAGGGTCGGTGAAAACTGCACATTGACCTCGCTGCCCACCGCTAACTGGAGTGTTTCGAGGTGTTGCGGTTCGCTCAGGGCGCACAAGGTTTGGCCGCTGGGCAGGCTGATGCGCACTTCGCTCGGGCTGTGATCGGCGTCGAGGATCTGTTCGATGCGCCCGCGCAGCAGGTTGTGCCCGGCCACCAATGGCTGGTCGGGCGCCGTGAGTTGCAGCCAGCCCGCCTTGATCAACGCCACCACCGGGGTGTCGAGGCTCAGTTCCAGGCGCTGGGTGCTGTCGTGGGTGATTTGCGCGTGCAGTGTCAGGCCGCCGGGCAGTTGCAGTTCAATCAGGTCGTTGTGGCCATGGCTGTGGATGGCTTTGACGCTGCCGTGCAACTGGTTGCGGGCGCTGGTTCTGAGCATCAAGCGGCCCAGCAGGTCGAGATCGCTGGCGTCTTCGGCGGCGTCCAGCACTTGGCTTTGCAGGGCTTGCAGGCGTTGATAGAGGCGCATCACCCGTTCCCCGGCCACCGACAGGCGCGCACCGCCGCCGCCTTTGCCGCCCACACTGCGCTCAACCAGCGGGGTTTGCGCCAGGTTGTTCAGCTCGTCGATGCTGTCCCACGCCGCTTTGTAGCTGATGCCCGCGCTTTTGGCGGCGCGGGTGATCGAGCCTTGCTCGGCGATGTGCTGCAACAAGGCAATGCGCTGCGGGCGGCGGGCGATGTGCTGGGTGAGCAAAGTCGGTAGTTGCATGGGGGCGTCATTCGCAAAGCAGGGTGAGCCCCGGAAAGTGCCTGCTCAGCCCCGTGGCGTCAAGGCGGCGCGTCGGGCCTGGGCGTGCGCGCCAGGCAATACACATCCACCTGTCGCGCGCCGGCCTGACGCAACAGGCGCGCCAGGCTTTGCGCGGTGGCGCCAGTGGTCAGCACGTCGTCCACCAGCGCCAGGTGCAGGCCGCGCACGTCAACCTGCGGGGCCAGGCTGAAGGCGTGGAGCAAGTTGCGCTTGCGGGCCTTGGCGTCCAGCGCCTGCTGCGCGGCGGTGTCTTGGTGGCGCAGCAGCCAGTCGTCGTGACACGGGATACCCAAATCGCGGCTCAACCACTGGGCGAGCATGGCGGCCTGGTTGTAGCCGCGCTGACGCAGGCGCTGGGTGGACAGCGGCACCGGCAGTAAACAGTCGGGTTGGGGGTCGCCAGTGTTGAACCGATCGCGCAGCGATTGGCCGAGAATATCGGCCAACAAGCGGCCATACGGCCAGCGGCTGTTGTGCTTGAAGCGGATGATCAAACTGTCAATGGGGAAGCCGTACACCCACGGCGCATACACCGACTCGTAGGCCGGTGGGTGCTTGATGCACAGGCCGCAGGTGAGCCCGGCCATCGGCAGCGGCAATGCGCACCGCTCGCAACTGTCACCCAGCCAGGGCAGTTCCAGCTCACAGGCTGCGCAGAGTGGCAGCGGGGTGTCGGTGCGTTCATCGCACACTAAACACGTTTGGTTAATTAATAACCACTTGTCAACCATGCTAAACAAGCGTGGTTGACAACTCATGTTGCATCCTCAAACATATTGCGCATCCGTGCCGTGCCTGAGGCGGTTGCTTCAGGTTCAAGTCCCAGCATAAACAAGAGAATCGCCGATGAGCGCCAGCACCCATGCCAACTTGCGACATGATTGGTCTTTAGCCGAAGTTCGAGCGTTGTTTGTCCAGCCGTTCAATGACCTGCTTTTTCAGGCGCAGACCGTGCACCGCGCGCATTTCGACGCCAATCGGGTACAAGTTTCGACGCTGCTTTCGATCAAAACCGGGGCCTGCCCGGAAGATTGCAAATATTGTCCGCAGTCCGGTCACTACAACACCGGGCTGGAAAAAGAGAAGTTGATGCAGGTGCAGGCAGTGCTTGAAGAGGCGGCGCGGGCCAAAGCCATCGGCTCGACGCGTTTCTGCATGGGCGCAGCCTGGAAGCACCCGTCGGCCAAAGACATGCCCTACGTGCTGGAAATGGTCAAAGGCGTGAAGGCCATGGGCCTGGAAACCTGCATGACCCTGGGCAAGCTCGATCAGGAGCAAACGGCGGCGCTGGCGCACGCGGGGCTGGATTACTACAACCACAACCTCGACACCTCGCCCGACTTCTACACCAGCATCATCACCACCCGTACCTACAGCGAACGCCTGCAAACCTTGAGCTACGTGCGCGATGCGGGGATGAAGATCTGTTCCGGCGGGATTCTGGGCATGGGCGAGTCGCTGGACGACCGCGCCAACCTGTTAATCCAACTGGCCAACCTGCCCGAGCACCCGGAGTCGGTGCCGATCAACATGCTGGTGAAAGTGGCGGGCACGCCGCTGGCCAATGCCGAGGACATCGACCCGTTCGACTTTATCCGCATGCTGGCCGTGGCGCGCATCTTGATGCCGCAAAGCCATGTTCGCCTGTCGGCCGGGCGTGAAGCCATGAACGAGCAAATGCAGGCATTGGCGTTCTTTGCCGGGGCCAACTCGATTTTCTATGGCGACAAATTGCTGACCACCGCCAACCCGCAGGCGGACAAAGACATGCAACTGTTTGCGCGCCTGGGCATCTTGCCCGAAGCCCGCCAGGAACACGCCGATGAAGTGCATCAGGCGGCGATCGAGCAAGCGCTGATCGAGCAAAAATCCAGCGAGCAGTTCTATAACGCTGCGGTGTAAGCCTCTTAACTGTAGGAGCGAGCTTGCCTCGCGATCTTTTAAACGATCAAAAGATCGCGAGGCGAGCTCGCTCCTACAGGTCTTGTGCAATCCATTTCCGAGGCCAGCATGTCTTTTGATTTAAGCGCCCGTCTGGCCGCGCGTCGTGCCGACAATCT
The DNA here is from genome assembly GCF_029959305.1 of Pseudomonas sp. PS01297. Classification (NCBI taxonomy): domain Bacteria; kingdom Pseudomonadati; phylum Pseudomonadota; class Gammaproteobacteria; order Pseudomonadales; family Pseudomonadaceae; genus Pseudomonas; species Pseudomonas sp. PS01297. The sequence goes on along the minus strand of NZ_JASCPQ010000132.1, from coordinate 5,497 downwards.
ATACCGTCAACGGCCATTGCTTGAGAGCCCGCAAGGGCCGCAGGTGGTGGTCGATGGTCAGCCTCTTTTGGCCTTCTGCAACAACGACTACCTGGGCCTGGCCAATCACCCGCAGGTGATCGAGGCCTGGCAGGCCGGTGCGTCGCGCTGGGGCGTGGGCGGCGGGGCATCGCATTTGGTCATCGGCCACAGCGGCCCGCATCACGCGCTCGAAGAAGCCCTGGCCGAGTTCACCGGGCGCCCGCGTGCGCTGCTGTTCAGCAATGGCTACATGGCCAATCTGGGGACGGTCACCGCCCTGGTCGGGCAGGGCGATACGGTGCTCGAAGACCGTCTCAATCACGCGTCGTTGCTGGATGCCGGTTTGCTCAGCGGCGCGCGCTTTAACCGTTATTTGCACAACGACGCGGCCAGCCTGGCCAAGCGCCTGGAGAAAGCTTGCGGCAACACTTTGGTGGTCACCGACGGCGTGTTCAGCATGGACGGCGATGTGGCCGACTTGCCGAGCCTGGCCCGTGAAGCCAAGGCCAAAGGCGCCTGGCTGATGGTCGACGATGCCCACGGCTTTGGCCCGCTGGGTGCGCAGGGCGGCGGGATTGCCGAGCATTTTGGCTTGGGCGTAGACGACGTGCCGGTGCTGGTGGGCACGCTGGGCAAAGCCTTCGGCACCAGCGGTGCGTTTGTGGCGGGTAGTGAAGAGCTGATCGAGAGCTTGATCCAGTTCGCCCGGCCTTATATCTACACCACCAGCCAGCCGCCCGCGCTGGCCTGCGCGACCCTCAAAAGCCTTGAGCTGTTGCGTAGCGAGCACTGGCGCCGCGAACACCTGAACACCCTGATTCGCCAGTTCCGCAGCGGCGCCGAGCAGATCGGTTTGCAGTTGATGGACAGCTTTACGCCGATCCAGCCAATCATGATTGGCGACAGTGGCCGGGCGCTGCGTTTGTCAGCGATGTTGCGTGAGCGCGGTTTGCTGGTGACCGCGATCCGCCCGCCGACGGTACCGGCTGGCAGTGCGCGTTTGCGCGTGACCTTGTCGGCGGCCCACACAGAGGCTCAGGTGCAGCTATTGTTAAACGCACTGGATGACTGTTGGCGAAAGCTGGAGCCCGACCATGCGTGATCGTCTGATTTTGCTGCCCGGCTGGGGCTTGGGGATTTCCCCGCTGGAACCGTTGGCCGCAGCCTTGCGCGGTCTGGATGAGCATTTGCGGGTCGAGGTCGAACCGCTGCCGGTGCTGGAGTCTGCGCAACTGGACGACTGGCTCGACGAACTGGACGCCAACCTCCCCGACAACGCCTGGCTGGGCGGCTGGTCTCTGGGCGGTATGCTCGCCAGTGAGTTGGCAGCCCGCCGAGGCGATCGCTGCTGCGGGTTGGTCACTTTGGCCAGCAACCCGAGTTTTGTTAGCCGTGAGGACTGGCCAACGGCAATGCCTAACGCCACCTTCGAGGCATTTATCTCAGGCTTCGCTGAAGCGCCGCACAGCACCTTCAAACGCTTTGGCCTGCTCTGTAGCCAAGGCGCGGCAGACCCGCGCGCCATGGCGCAATTGCTCTTGGGCGCAGCCCCCAAAGCTCAGCCGGCACCCTTGTTGGCCGGGCTGGAACTGCTGGGCCAACTGGATGTGCGCCCGGCACTGCAAGCCTTCAACGGGCCGCAACTGCACCTGTTTGCCGGGACCGACGGGCTGGTGCCTGTGGCGGCGGCCGAGGCGTTGCTGGCGCTGTTGCCCGATGTCGAAGTGGGTCTGATTGAACAGGCCTGTCATGCCTTTTTACTGGAAGCGCCCCACGAACTGGCGGCTGCGATCCAGGCTTTTTTACATGAGCTGGACGATGACTGATCTCAGTGTTGCAACGTTTGCAGGCCACTTGCCGGACAAGCGCCAGGTGGCTGTGTCGTTTTCGCGTGCGGCGGCCAGTTACGACAGCGTGGCCGAGCTGCAACGTGACGTCGGGCATGCGTTGCTGGCGCGTTTACCGGCTGATCTGGCGCCGCAGCGCTGGCTGGATTTGGGCAGCGGTACGGGCTATTTCAGCCGGGCCCTGGCCCAGCAATTCCCCCACAGTGAAGGGCTGGCGCTGGACATCGCCCAGGGCATGCTGGCGTTCGCCCGGCCCTTGGGTGGCGCGGCGCATTTTATCGCCGGGGATGCAGAATGCTTGCCGCTGCAAGCCGACAGTTGCGACCTGATATTTTCCAGCCTGGCGTTGCAGTGGTGCGGCGATTTTGCGCGGGTGCTCAGCGAAGCCCTCCGTGTGCTCAAGCCCGGTGGCGTGATGGCGTTTGCCAGCTTGTGCGTGGGCACGTTGAGTGAGTTACGTGACAGCTGGCGGGCCGTGGACGGGCAAGTCCATGTGAACCGCTTTCGTGAGTTTGCCGCCTATCAGCAACTGTGCGCTGACAGCTCGATGCGCGTGCTCGACTTGCAGAGTCAGCCCCATGTGCTGCACTACGCACAGGTGCGCCAACTGACCCATGAATTGAAAGCATTGGGTGCGCATAATCTGAACCCGGGTCGCCCTGAAGGGTTGACCGGCAGAGCGCGGCTGCACGCTTTGGTTAGCGCTTATGAGCAATTTCGTCAGCCACAAGGGCTACCGGCAACCTATCAGGTGGTCTACGGCATTCTGGAGAAAACGCGATGAGCCCAGCGTACTTCATTACGGGAACCGACACCGATGTTGGCAAAACCACGATTGCCGCCGGTTTGTTGTATGCCGCGCGTGAAGCCGGATTGAGCACCGTGGCTGGCAAGCCGGTGGCCTCGGGCTGTGAGATCGCCCCGCAAGGGCTGCGCAATGCCGATGCGCTGGCATTGATGGCCGAGAGTTCTGTGACGTTGACCTATGACGAGGTCAATCCGGTGGCCTTTGAGCCGCCCATCGCCCCGCACATTGCGGCGCGTGAAGCTGGCCAGGTGGTCAATGTACAAACCCTGCTGGCGCCCATGCGCCATGTGCTGGCCCAGCAGGCCGACTTCACCTTGATTGAAGGGGCGGGAGGCTGGCGAGTCCCGCTGTCGGGGCAAGACAGTTTGTCGGACCTGGCGCAGGCCCTCGACTTGCCGGTGATTCTGGTGGTCGGCGTGCGCCTGGGGTGCATCAGCCATGCCTTGTTGACCGCCGAAGCCATCGCCCGCGACGGCCTGCAACTGGCCGGTTGGGTGGCTAATATCATTGGCCCGAAAACAGCGCGCCTTGAAGAGAACCTCGCCACCCTGGCCGAGCGCCTGCCAGCCCCTTGCCTGGGCCGCGTGCCCAAACTCAAAACGGCCTCGGCACAAGCGGTGGCTGAACACTTGCAGCTGGACCTGCTGGACTGAGTCCTAAGCTGCGGGCTTGTCTTGCGATCTTTTAAGGATCAAAAGATCGCGAGGTGAGCTCGCTCCTACAGGATTCGATGACACTTCTACTTTCTGTGATCTGTTCGTACCAAGACGAACGGAGGCTTCGCGCTGCTTGACAACAAATGGGCGTAAACGTATGTTTCAAACACCTGTTTGACCGCAATAACAAATCTACGCGGTTGTTCATCCCCGGATTCATCAGCAGAGGTTTATCGCTATGCCTGATTACAAGGCCCCCTTGCGTGATATTCGCTTCGTTCGTGACGAACTGCTCGGTTACGAAGCGCACTATCAGAGCCTGCCGGCTTGCCAGGACGCTACGCCAGATATGGTTGACGCCATTCTTGAAGAAGGCGCCAAGTTTTGTGAGCAGGTGTTGGCACCGCTGAACCGCGTGGGTGACATCGAAGGCTGCACCTGGAGTGAATCCGGGGTTAAAACGCCGACGGGTTTTAAAGAAGCCTACAAACAATTCGTTGAAGGCGGCTGGCCAAGCCTGGCCCATGACGTCGACCACGGCGGCCAAGGCCTGCCAGAGTCCCTGGGCCTGGCGGTGAGTGAAATGGTCGGTGCGGCCAACTGGTCGTGGGGCATGTACCCGGGCCTGTCGCACGGCGCGATGAACACCATCTCCGAGCACGGCACTCCGGAGCAGCAAAATACCTACCTGACAAAGCTGGTAACCGGCGAATGGACCGGCACCATGTGCCTGACCGAATCGCACTGCGGTACCGACCTTGGCCTGCTGCGCACCAAGGCTGAACCTCAGGCAGATGGTTCGTACAAGATTTCCGGCACCAAGATCTTTATCTCGGCCGGTGAACACGACATGGCCGACAACATCGTCCACATCGTACTGGCCCGCCTGCCGGATGCACCGGCTGGCACCAAAGGTATCTCGCTGTTTATCGTGCCCAAGTTCAAGGCTAACGCCGACGGCACCCTGGGTGAGCGCAACGCCGTGTCCTGTGGCTCGCTTGAGCACAAAATGGGCATCCACGGCAACGCCACCTGCGTGATGAACTTTGACGGCGCCACCGGCTTCTTGATCGGCCCGCCGAACAAAGGCCTGAACTGCATGTTCACCTTTATGAACACCGCACGTCTGGGCACCGCCCTGCAGGGCCTGTCCCACGCTGAAATCGCCTTCCAGGGCGGTTTGAAATATGCCCGTGACCGCCTGCAAATGCGTTCGTTGACCGGCCCTAAAGCCCCTGAAAAAGCGGCTGACCCGATCATCGTTCACCCGGACGTGCGTCGCATGCTGCTGACCACCAAAGCGTTTGCTGAAGGCAACCGCGCCATGGTGTATTTCACCGCCAAGCAAGTCGACATCGTGAAATACGGCGTTGATGAAGAAGAGAAGAAAAAAGCCGACGCGCTGCTGGCGTTCATGACGCCGATTGCTAAAGCGTTCATGACCGAAGTGGGCTTCGAAGCCGCCAACCACGGCGTGCAAATCTACGGCGGCCACGGCTTTATCGCTGAGTGGGGCATGGAGCAGAACGTTCGCGACAGCCGCATTTCGATGCTGTACGAAGGCACCACCGGTATCCAGGCACTCGACCTGCTGGGCCGTAAAGTGCTGATGACTCAAGGCGAAGCGCTTAAGGGCTTCACCAAGATCGTCCACAAGTTCTGTCAGAACAACGAAGGCAACGAAGCAGTTAAAGAGTTCGTCGCCCCGTTGGCTGCACTGAACAAAGAGTGGGGCGAGCTGACCATGAAGGTCGGTATGGCGGCCATGAAAGACCGTGAAGAAGTGGGTGCGGCCTCGGTCGACTACCTGATGTATTCCGGTTATGCGTGCCTGGCGTACTTCTGGGCTGACATGGCGCGTCTGGCGGCTGCAAAACTGGCCGAGGGCACTTCTGAAGAAGCCTTCTATAAAGCCAAGCTGCAGACTGCGCGCTTCTACTTCCAGCGCATCCTGCCGCGTACCCGCACACACGTTGCGGCCATGTTGTCGGGTGCTGCCAACCTGATGGACATGAAAGAAGAAGACTTCGATCTGGGCTACTAAGCCCCGGTGAGTCACCTTAAAAAGCCGCTTCTCCTTCGGGAAAGCGGCTTTTTTGGTTTTCCCCTGTAGGAGCGAGCTTGCCTCGCGATCTTTTAAAGATCAAAAGATCGCGAGGCAAGCT
>NZ_JASCPQ010000131.1:0-12312 GCF_029959305.1 Pseudomonas sp. PS01297 | reverse complement strand
AGGTTGCCTCGAGTTCTTTTAAATGATCATAAGTTGGCGAGGCAAGCTCGCTCCTACAGGGGCAGCGTTTATTTCGCCTGGTAGATGATCCCAGGGCTGCACTGGACCATCTGGTAGTGCTCCGGCAAGCCGTTCAGCGCTTCGGAGGCCCCCAAAAACAGGTAACCACCCGGTTTCAGGGTGCTGTGGATGCGCAGCAGGATGTCTTTTTTCACGTCGGCCGAGAAGTAGATCAATACGTTGCGGCAGAACACGACATCGAATTTGCCGAACCCGGCGTAACTGTCCAGCAGGTTGAAGGGGCGGAACTCGACCCGGCTTTTGATCGGCGCCTTGATCATCCAGCGCCCCGGCCCTTTGGGCTCGAAGTAACGCTGCAAGCGCTCTTGCGACAAGCCGCGGCCGATGGCCAGGTTGTCGTATTCGCCGCTTTTGCAGATGTTGAGCATCGAACTGGACAGTTCGGTGGCAACGATTTGCACGCCCGCTTTCAATTGCCCCAGGTTGCTGCGCTCGAACTCATCAATCGCCATCGACAGCGAGTACGGTTCCTGCCCCGACGAGCACGCCGCCGACCAGATGCGCAGGCGCTGGCCCGGATGGGCCTTGATCAGTTCGGGCAGGACTTTGTTTTTCAGCACTTCAAAGGGGTAGGTGTCACGAAACCACAGGGTTTCGTTGGTGGTCATGGCATCGACCACCTGCTCGCGCAAGCCACTGCGCGGCTGGCTCTGGATGCGCTGAATCAGCTCGCCCAGGGTTTTGATCCCCTGCTGTTCCATCAGTTTGTTAAGACGGCTGGAGACCAGGTATTGCTTGTTTTCACCGAGCAAAATGCCACAGGCTTTTTCCAGGAAGACCCGGAATTGTTCAAAATCCAAATTAGCCGTCGACAAGTGATCGTGCCTCTAAAAACCTATTGATCGCCACGGGCATTGCCCCTAGCTGTGATCTGCTGCCTTGATCCGGTCGACAACCCGGGATGCCAGGTCATCAGGGCGGAACTTGGCCAAAAAGTCATCCGCACCGACTTTCTTGACCATCGCCTGATTGAAAACACCGGACAACGACGTATGCAGAATGATGTGCAAGTCTTTCATCCGCGGATCGTTACGGATCTCGGCGGTCAGGGTGTAGCCGTCCATTTCGGGCATTTCGATGTCCGAAATCATCATCAAAAACTCGTACGCCGGGTCCTTGCCTTGATCAACCAGCGCGCGCAGGTACTCTAGCGCCTGGCGCCCGTCATTGAGTGAAACCACCTCAACCCCCACCGATTGCAGGCAACGAGCGACCTGTTTACGCGCCACCGACGAATCATCCACGGTCAGCACCCGCAACGACAGAGCTTTTTCCTGGGTCTCGACGTCCACCACACCGTGAGAGATGGTTTCCGGTGAGGGCGACACTTCAGCCAGCACTTTTTCAACGTCGATGATTTCGACTAACTGATCGTCCAGTTGAGTCACAGCTGTCAAATAATGGTCACGTCCGGCGCCCTTGGGTGGCGGATGTATAGCTTCCCAATTCATGTTGACGATGCGCTCCACCGAGCGCACCAAAAAGCCCTGAGTCTTGGTGTTGTATTCGGTGATGATCACAAACGGATTGCTCTGGTCTTTCAGAGCGCCCGCGCCGGTGGCCATCGCCAGATCGAGAATCGGGATGGTTGCACCGCGAATGCTGGCCACACCGCACACCACCGGGTGGGATTTGGGCATCAACGTCAACTTGGGGCATTGCAGCACCTCACGAACCTTGAACACGTTGATCCCGTAAAGCTGCGGCCCATCCAGACGAAACAGCAACAGCTCCAGGCGGTTTTGCCCGACCAGTTGAGTGCGCTGGTTAACCGCATCCATCACCCCAGCCATACTCAGCTCCTTTAAAATCGTTAAGTTGCGACACGCTGCCCGGTAAACGGCACGGGCTTTGCTATTTATCCGCCATGAAGCCGAAAACGACAAAAACCTGCCACCGATCACGCTTTCAGCCCTTGCGTCGCTGCGCACTGCGCCTGCTCGCGCCCGTGTGCCTGCTGAGTGTAGGCACACCTGCCGGTGCCGACACGTTTACCTCACCTGACCAGCTTATCGGCGTGACCCAGGGGTTTCTTGAGTTCACCGTCGAAGACTATTTGGCCACGGGGCAAATTGAGGGCCGCTACGAGATCCAGGTCAATCAGCTAGACCCGCGCGTGCGCCTGGCGCATTGCGACAAGGATTTGACAGCCACCCTCGAAAGCCCTGCCCAGCCCATGGGCCGCGTGACGGTCAGGGTACGCTGTGAAGGTAGCTCGCCGTGGACCATCTTTGTACCGGCACAGGTCAAGTTATTCCGAGATGTGGTCACGGTCACGCATCCACTCAAGCGCGGGGCGATTATCGACTATGGTGATGTGACCTTGCGCGAGCGCGATGTCGGCCTGATCAGCCAGGGGTATCTCACCGCCGTGGAGTTGGCGGTGGGGCAAAAACTGCTGCGCCCGGTGGTTTCCGACCAAGTGCTGACACTCACGCACCTGGAGCAGGCCGCAACGGTGCGCAAGGGTGACCACGTGATTATCAGTGCCCGCAGTGGCACATTAAGTGTCAAAATGCCCGGCGAAGCGCTGTCCGATGGCGGCCTCAGCGAGCAGATCCGGGTTAAAAACCTGAATTCTAACCGGATCATCAAGGCCCGCGTGACGGCGCCAGGTCAGGTTGAAGTCGCGTTGTAGAGCGCTTGGTGTGTTTCTCTCAGCCGGCGTTGACACAGATCAGTACAGCGTTGTGTGAAGCTATGATTAATCGGGCCTAAAGTTTTCTCGGGTTTGGCCGAAAACAAGGCAAGCGTCCAAATACCCAGAGGTTTTTCGTTATGGTTATCGACTTTAGTCGTCTCAACAGCGCCCCGCCCCTGCCCGGCAGCACGCGCAGCAACGCCAACCAGGAAGCAGGCAGCGCCACGCAAGCGGCCCCTGCAGCCAAAACCGCTGAAAACACCGGCACCGAAGCCGCGAGCGGGGAATCTGTGCACCTGAGCCCGCAAGCTCAACAGTTGCAGAAAGTCAGCGATTCGCTGCGCGATCAGCCAGTGGTCAACAAAGAACGTGTGGCCGCGTTGAAACAAGCCATTGCCGAGGGCAGTTACACCGTCGACAGCAACAAGGTTGCCGGCAAACTGCTGAATATCGAAGCCGAGCGCTAGGCCCAGGGCCGGTGCCAGGCTTTTGGACGCCTAATTCCTAGAGCCCGACATGCACGACGAGAATCTGCTGCAACTGATCAATGACGACCTGGCACCTGCCGAGCAACTGCTGGGCCTGTTGCAGGACGAATCTGTCGCCCTCAAGGGGCGCGACATGGTGCTGCTGGAAAACATTCTGGCGCGCAAGCATTCATTGGTTATCTTGCTGGAGCAGCATGGCCGCAAACGCAGCGAAATCCTTGCCAGCCTCGGCTTGCCGACCAATCGCAGCGGCCTCGAAAGCCTTGCCAGCCACTCCAGCGTCGGCGATCAATTGCTCAGCCAAAGCGAGTTGCTGAACCAGTTGCTGGCTCAGTGCCACGCCGCCAACCAGGCGAACGGCCAGTCGATCCAGACCCAACAGGCGATCACCGCCAACCAACTGCGCATCCTCCACGGCGGCGAAACGCCATCGTTGTACGACGCGCGCGGCACCACCTCGCTCCTCAACAAACACCGCGCTTACAGCCAGGCCTGAGCCTGCACTATCTACACCCGCAGCATGATGGCAGAATGCCCTTTTTTGCGTGTTGCCGTTTTTTGTCTGGAGATTGACGACCCGTGCTAGATGCCCAAGATGCTCCGCAACCGCCCAAGGTGCTGACGACGCCGATGGAGATCGCCTCAAATTTGCGGATGCTGCAAGAGAGCCATGACCCGCTGATCATCACCTTCAACGACCGTACCCAACGTTTTCAGAGCTACATGGTGGACGTAGACCGTGACAACCAGCTCATGACCCTGGACGAAATGGTCCCACGGGACGGCGAGCGTTTTCTGGCGGCAGGCATTCCTTTTCGGGTCGAAGGTTTCCACGACGGCGTGCGCATTGCCTGGGAATGCAACACCCCGCTGAGCATCGACGACAGCGGCCCGCACCGTTGCTATCACGGCGCGTTGCCCAAAGAAGTGATCTACCACCAGCGCCGCAATGCGTTCCGCGCGGCCCTGAAACTGGCGCACCTGGTGGACGTCAACGTGGCGGGCGACAAGCTCGGCAAAGCCATCAAGGGCAAATTGCTGGACGTGTCAGCCACCGGCTGCAAATTGCGTTTTGAGGGCGACATCAGCGAGCTCATCCAGCTGGGCCAGGTGTACGAGCGCTTCAGCGCCGCCCTGCCCTTTGGCCACATGACCACCCCGGTCGAGTTGCGCCATCTGTACTTCGAAGAGCGGCTGAACATCACCTTTGCCGGCATGCGCTTTCACAACATCAGCGGTGCGGTTCAGCGCCAGGTCGAGCGGTTTGTTTACCAGTTGCAGCGCGATGCCCGCCGGTTCGACAAGGATGACGATTTTTACTGAGTGCCCGGCCTGATCTTGCCCGCGATCTTTTGATGTTTAAAAGATCGCGAGGCAAGCTCGCTCCTACAGTTTTGGGTCGACCTCGGGGCCGCCGAACTCCGGGGCTACTTCAGGCTCGATTTCTGGCTCAATTTCTGGCTCGACTCCTTCCACCATTTGCTCCTGCACCACCTGCTCATCGACCCGCGGGTCAAGCGCTGCGGCCAAGGGCGAGGTGGACATGCTGTCGGGCATGGCAACGTGTTGCAGCGGTGCGTCGTCGACCTGGTGCAGGTTGGTGACCGCGTTCGGGCGAATGCGCCACACCAGAATCAGGCTGGTGAAGCTGAAAAACGCATACAGCATATGGCTGCCCAGCACTTTCATCAGCACCCCGGCCACCAGCGGGCCAACGCTGGCACCCACGCCGTAGGTAACCAGAAGCATGGCGGTCAGCGACACCCGGCGCTCGCCTTCGATGTGGTCGTTGGCGAAGGCCACCGCCAGCGGGTAGATGCAAAACTGCAGCAATGCGCTCAAGAACCCCGCCACAAACAGCACCTCGACAGGCACTTGCGGGAAGATCGCCAGCGGCAACGCCGCCGCACACAGCAACAGCGCAAACACGCGAATCAGCAGTGGCCGGTCATAGCGGTCCGACAACCAGCCCAGCGGCCATTGCGCCAGCAACCCGGCAAAAATACAGCAACCCATGTACCAACCGACCAGCTCGGTAGACAACCCTTGCTGCGAGGCGTAAAGCGGCGCCAGGCCGTAGAACGCACCAATCAACAGGCCTGCGCCCATCACCGCGATCAGCGATTGCGGCACCCGCTTGATAAAGAATTTAGGGTCCATGGGTGCGGGCCGCAACGGCGCCGGGTGGATGCGCCGGGTCATGGCCACCGGCACCAGACACAAGGCAAAACACATGGCTACGAGCATCAGCAGTTCAAGGCCCAGTTGCGGGTGAACCACCAGAATCAGTTGCCCGAGCACCAGCCCCAGGTACGAGGCGATCATGTACAGGCTGAACACCACGCCGCGCTGTTTGGCGTCGGCCTGCTCGTTAAGCCAGCTCTCGATAACCATGTACTGGCACATCATGCCGAGGCCGACGATCAGACGCAGCAGCAGCCAGATCGGCAGCCAGTCGGTCAACCCGTGGCACAACACCGCCGCGCCGACGATCCCGGCGCAGGTCGCATACGCCCGGATATGCCCCACGCGGGCAATTAGCCGGTGCCCAAGCTTGCCGCCCAGCACCAGGCCAAAATAGTTGGCCGCCATCAAGGCACCGACCCATAAGCCGTCGACGTCATCGGCGGCCAGGCGCAACGCCAGGTAGGTGCTCAACAAACCTGAGCCGATCAACATCATCAGCGAGGCAAAATACAACGCTCGAAACGACTTCCAGATTTGGCGCATTGGCTTTCCGTACGGCTCCTTGTGCATGGTCCATGGATTCAAACAGGCAGTGGCGACCTGAACGACTAAGCCCAAGCCACCAAAATACGCAGTACACCTTCAAAAAAACAAGTAGTCGCTGCCGCAGGCTGCGAAGGGTTGCAGCGCAACCCGTTTCTCAAACCCTCCAGCACCTCCCTGTTACCCCACCTCTGGATACCACCCCCGGACGTGAGATACATTCAAGCCGCGATCTACCAAAACAGCAGCCCCTCAACCGACAAAGGGTGCCACTTGAATAAAAATCAAAAATTGCGAACCTTCGACCTGATCCGTGAAGCGGTACTGCCTGAGTACCGCGACCGTGTAGACGACTACCTGACCTTGTACGAGCACGCGTTGCATGCTGAACCTGCCGACGCCGAGAAGTTGCATGCCATGGCCCATGAGCTTAAAGGCTACCTGCGCGGCCTCAACACCACCCGCGTGATCGGCATGGCCGATTTTGAAGCACTCGACCGCCGCGTCACCGAATCCTGGCTGGAAGTTGAGCCTTACTGAGCGTTGCGGCTGAAGATGCGGATCACTTCATCCAGATGCTCGGCCATGGCCTGACGCGCTGCCTGCGGGTCATGTTGCTCCAGTGCCTGGAGCACGCGCCGGTGCTCGTCCTCCGAGCGGTGCGGCATGTCATCTGAGGTGTAGTGGCTTTGCAGGCGCTGGAACATGCTGCCGTAGCTGTGCCCCAGCAAGTGCTGAATCATCAATGCGTAGGCCGGGTTGTCCGACGCCTGGGCAATGCGGATATGAAACAAGCGGTCGCCGGGGTGCGTGTGCGAACCCTCGCGGTTGTCTTGTACGTTGCGCTCAAACGCTTCGCGGATCCCGGCGAGTTCTTCATCGCTGGCGTTCACGGCCGCCAGCGCCGCCGCTTCGGGCTCGATCAAGCGCCGCGCCTGGAGCAAGGCGAACGGCGGGATCTCGGCGCTGAAATCCACGGCAATGCCCAGCTCAGGGTCCAGTTCGCGCCATTGATCACGGGTGGCCTGGGCCATCACCGGCTCATTGGACACCGCCTGCACCGGCGGCTCACACACCAACACACCATTGCCAACGCGCACATCCACCAGGCCGATCACTTCCAGGGCAATCATTGCTTCACGCACCGATGCCCGGCTCACGCCCAATAACTTGGCCAATTCGCGTTCGGCGGGTAGCCGACTGCCCGGCGGGAATTCACCGCTGTCGATCAAGGCCCGCAACTGATCGGCGATCTGCCGATAAAGTCTTTGGTTATCAATAACTTGGAATGGCATCGTGAAATTGGCTCTGGTCTGTGCAACGGCTCGCGAGCGCTTTTTGGAAAAAAAGTCACTTGTTGAAGCGTGAGGTGCATGCTAAAAAAGGTTCAATGGCCTGACCATTGGATGGATAACGTACAGGGATCATAGCTAAAAACGTATCCCGACGCTGCGTCGTTTTGCCAGTTGCTACGCCCGCAATGGCCTGACCATTAGTCCAAAAGACACAATGGCGAAGGGTTCAGGCCAACAATAAAAACAATCACATCGTTACGGAGTACCCATGGATCTTTCCGGCAAACGCGTGCTGATCACGGCCGCAGCCCAAGGCATTGGCCACGCCAGTGTCCAGGCATACCTCGCCGCTGGCGCCGAAGTCTTCGCCGCCGACATCAATGCTGGCGCCCTCGACGCTCTTACAGGCGCTCACAAAATTGTTCTGGACGTCACCGATGCCGCCGCCATTGAACGCCTGGCCAACGAGCTTGGCCCGCTGGATGTGCTGTTCAACTGCGCAGGTGTGGTGCACAGCGGCAACATCCTGGAATGCAGCGAAAAAGACTGGAACTTCGCCCTCGACCTCAACGTTACCGCCATGTACCGCATGATCCGCGCCTTCTTGCCGGGCATGCTGAGCAACGGCGGCGGCTCGATCATCAACATGGCCTCGGTGGCCTCCAGCGTCAAAGGCGTGCCAAACCGCTTTGCTTACTGCGCCAGCAAAGGCGCGGTGATCGGCCTGACCCGCTCGGTGGCGGCAGACTTTGTCAGCCAGAACATCCGTTGCAACGCCATCTGCCCCGGCACCGTTGACTCCCCTTCCCTGCGCCAGCGCATCCGCGAGCAAGCCGAACGCGAAGGCCGCAGCGTGGACGAGGTGTACGCCGCCTTCGCCGCCCGCCAACCCATGGGCCGCATCGGCACCGCCGAAGAAATCGCCCAATTGGCCCTGTACCTGGGTTCAAGCGCCAGCGGCTTCACCACCGGCACCGCACAAATCATTGATGGCGGCTGGAGCAACTGACAGCCCTTTTTTGACTGTGTGGGAGCGGGCTTGCTCGCGATGCTGGCGACTCGGTTTGTCTGAAGCATTGCGCTGAGGCAATCGCGAGCAAGCCCGCTCCCACACATGTGATTACCTATTTCGAGGACTCTTTATGAAACTGCTGCGCTACGGCGAAAAAGGCCAGGAACGTCCCGCTCTGCTCGATAACAACGGTGATCTGCGTGACTTGTCCGCAGTGGTCACGGATATCGCAGGCGACACCCTCAGCCCGCAAAGCATTGCCCGCCTGCAAGACATCGACCCGGCCACCCTGCCGCTCGTCCAAGGCTCGCCACGGATCGGCGCCTGCGTCGGCCAGGTCGGCAAGTTCATCTGCATCGGTCTCAACTACGCCGACCACGCCGCCGAAACCGGTGCCGCCATCCCGGCTGAGCCGGTGGTGTTCAACAAGTGGACCAGCGCCATCGTCGGCCCGAACGACAACGTCGAAATCCCGCGCAATTCCCGCAAGACCGACTGGGAAGTCGAACTGGGTGTGGTCATCGGCAAAGGCGGCCGCTACATCAGCGAAAGCGACGCGCTGGAACACGTGGTCGGGTATTGCGTGATCAACGATGTGTCCGAGCGCGAGTTCCAGCTGGAACTGGGCGGCACCTGGGACAAAGGCAAAGGCTGCGACACCTTCGGTCCGCTCGGCCCATGGCTGGTGACCCGCGATGAAATCGCCGACCCGCACCAGCTCGACCTGTGGCTGGAAGTCGACGGCAAGCGTTATCAAAACGGCAACACGCGCACGATGATTTTCCAGATCCCTAAAATCGTCAGCTACCTCAGCCAGTTCATGAGCCTGCAACCCGGCGACGTGATCTCTACCGGCACCCCGCCCGGCGTCGGCCTGGGCGTCAAACCAGACCCTGTGTACCTGCGTGCGGGCCAGCACATCCGCCTGGGCATCAGCGGCCTGGGTGAACAAAACCAACGCACCGTCGACGCCGAATAAGCCGGAGAACGCCATGACTACCATTACTGCTGTACGGGTTGAAGACATTCGCTTCCCCACTTCGCAATCGCTGGACGGCTCGGACGCGATGAACCCGGACCCGGATTACTCCGCGGCCTACGTCATCCTCGAAACCGACACCCCGAACCTCGAAGGCCACGGCCTGACGTTTACCATCGGCCGTGGCAACGAGATCTGCTGCGCTTCGATCAAAGCCCTCGCGGGCCTGATGGTCGGCCTCAAGCTTGAGTGGATCGCCGAAGACATGGGCCGCTTCTGGCGCTACGTGACCAGCGACAGCCAACTGCGCTGGATCGGCCCGGACAAGGGCGCCATCCACTTGGCCACCGGGGCGGTGGTCAACGCCGCCTGGGACCTCTGGGCCAAGGCCGAAGGCAAGCCGGTGTGGCGTCTGGTGGCCGACATGAGCCCTGAACAACTGGTGCGCTGCATTGATTTTCGTTACATCACCGACTGCATCACCCCCGACGAAGCCCTGACCCTGCTGCGCGAGCGCGCCCACGGCAAAGCCGAGCGCCTGGCCCTGCTCGAAGCTAAAGGTTACCCGTGCTACACCACCTCGGCCGGCTGGCTGGGCTACGCCGACGAGAAGCTGCGTCGCTTGTGCCAGGAAGCCGTCGACGCGGGCTTCTCGCACATCAAATTAAAAGTCGGCCACGACCTGCAAGACGATATCCGCCGCGTGCGCATTGCCCGCGAAGTGATCGGCCCGGACCGCAAGCTGATGATCGACGCCAACCAGGTCTGGGAAGTCGACGCGGCTATCGACTGGGTGCGTGAGCTGTCGTTCGCCCAGCCGTGGTTTATCGAAGAACCGACCAGCCCGGACGATGTCGAAGGCCACCGCAAAATCCGCCTGGGCGTCAGCCCGGTCAAGGTCGCCACCGGCGAAATGTGCCAGAACCGCATCGTCTTCAAGCAACTGATCATGCGCGAAGCGATCGACGTGGTGCAGATCGACGCCTGCCGCCTGGGCGGGGTCAACGAAGTGCTGGCCGTCATGCTGATGGCCGCCAAATACAACTTGCCGGTCTGCCCGCATGCCGGTGGCGTGGGCCTGTGCGAGTACGTGCAGCACCTGTCGATGATCGACTACCTGTGCATCGCCGCCACCCACGAAGGCCGTGTGGTGGAGTTTGTCGACCACCTGCACGAACACTTCGAAGACCCCTGCGTGATCCGCGACGCCGCCTACATGCCGCCACAGGCGCCGGGCTTCTCGATCCAGATGAAAGCCGCCTCCCGTGAGCAGTACCGCTATCGGGGTTGAACCAGCGTTTTGAAGGGACGGAGTACAACAACAATGTCGTCCACACAGCCACCACGCCTGGATGCGCATCAGCACTTCTGGCGGTATGACGCAGCTGGTTACCCGTGGATCAGCCACGACATGCCCGGCTTGCGCCGCGACTTTATGCCCGACGACCTGCGCCCTTTGCTCGATCAGGCCGGGCTCGACGGCTGCATTGCCGTGCAAGCCCGCGCCTGCGAAAGCGAGACGGACTGGCTGTTGCAGTTGGCCGGGCAATACCCGTGGATTCGCGCCGTGGTGGGCTGGGTCGACCTGTGCGCCGCCGACCTTGAACACTCACTGGAACGCTGGGCGCAGGTCTCGGTGCTGCGCGGGTTTCGTCATCAGTTGCAAGACGAACCCGCGCCTGCCGCGTTCATGCAACGGGCCGACTTCAACCGTGGCCTGGCGACGTTACAGCGCCAGGGCAAGGTCTATGAAGTGCTGATCAAGGCCTGCGACCTGAGCGCCGCGACGCAGCTGTGCCAGCGCCATGACCAGCATCACCTGGTGCTCGACCACCTCGCCAAGCCAAACGTGCAGGCCAACAACCTGCGCCAATGGGCTGAGCAACTGGCGCCGCTGGCCGCGCTGCCGCATGTCAGTTGCAAATTGTCGGGGCTGGCGACCGAGGCCGATTGGCAGCACTGGCAGCCCGAGCAACTGACTCCGTACCTGGACACCGCACTGCGCCTGTTCGGCCCTGAACGCTTGATGTTCGGTTCCGACTGGCCGGTGTGCCTGCTGGCCAGCGACTACCGCACCACCCACACCCTGGTCGACAGCGTATTGCAGCACCTGAGCGCCGCTGAACAAGCGGCGATCCGGGGCGCCAACGCCTGCTCCCTCTACGGGCTTGAAGGAGTGACACGATGAATCTGCATCTGCAAGACAAGGTCTTTATCGTCACCGGCGGCGGCTCCGGCATTGGCGCCGCCATCTCCCTGGGGCTGGCCGATGAGGGCGCGATCCCGGTGATTTTCGGCCACAGCCCGCTGTCAGATGAACTCGCCCGGCAACTGGATCAACGCGGCGCACAAAGCCTGTTTGTGCAGGTCGAACTGCGCGACGAAGACGCCTGCCGCGCCGCTGTCGCCAGCGTGCTGCAACGCTTCGGGCGCATCGACGGGCTGGTCAACAATGCCGGCGTCAATGACAGCGTGGGCCTGGACGCCGGGCGCTCGGCCTTTGTCGAGTCGCTGGAAAAAAACCTCATCCACTACTACCTCATGACCCACCTGTGCGTCGATGCGCTCAAGGCCAGCCGTGGCTCCATCGTCAATATCAGCTCCAAAACCGCCCTCACCGGCCAGGGCGGCACCAGCGGCTACACCGCCGCCAAAGGCGCGCAACTGTCGCTGACCCGCGAGTGGGCCACCTCGTTGCTGGCCGATGGCGTGCGGGTTAACGCAGTCATCCCGGCCGAGGTCATGACCCCGCTGTACGAGCGCTGGATCAACAGCTTCGACGACCCGCAGGCCAAGCTGGCGAGCATCGTCGAGAAAATCCCCCTCGGCCAGCGCATGACTACTTCAGAAGAAATCGCCGACAGCGTGCTGTTCCTGTTATCCCCCCGTGCCTCCCACACCACCGGGCAATGGCTGGTGGTCGACGGCGGCTACACCCACCTGGACCGGGCACTGACATGAGCCACCCATGCACTGCCCCTGTGGGAGCGGGCTTGCTCGCGATACAGGCGACGCGCGCTGCCTGATCCACCGCACAGATGCCATCGCGAGCAAGCCGGCTCCCACAAGAAATGATCCATGCAAGT
>NZ_JASCPQ010000130.1:0-12373 GCF_029959305.1 Pseudomonas sp. PS01297 | reverse complement strand
CCTCGCGATCTTTTAAACGATCAAAAGATCGCGAGGCAAGCTCGCTCCTACAGATTGATCAGCAGCGCTGATTACGCCTGCTGCAAATACCAGCGCCAGTCCTGCTCGCCCACTTCGCCCATGAACTGGCGGTACTCGCCGTTTTTCACGGCCAGATACACCTTCAGGAACTCCGGGCCAAATGCCTCTTTGGCCCATTCCGATGCTTGTAGGGCGCGTAAGGTAGTCAGCCAGTCGGTTGGCAGCAATTCGCTGGCCTGGGCGTAGCCATTGCCTTCAATCGGCGCACCCGGATCACGCTGCTCACGGATCCCGCGATGAATACCGGCCAAAATGGCCGCAGCGGCCAGGTACGGGTTGGCGTCTGCGCCACAAATTCGGTGCTCAATGTGCCGCGAATACGCCGGGCCGCCGGGGACACGCAAACTCACGGTGCGGTTGTCGACTCCCCAGGTCGCGGCCAGCGGCGCGTAGCTGTTGCTCTGGAAACGGCGATACGAGTTGGCATTCGGGCAAAACATCAGCAACGAGTCGAGCAAGGTACTGAGCATGCCGCCCACCGCGTGTTTGAGCAGCGGCGTCCCGGCCGGTGCCTCGCTGGCGAACAGATTGTTGCCGTCCTTGTCGGCCAGGCTCACGTGCATGTGCAGACCGGTGCCAGCGAGGTCATCAAACGGCTTGGCCATAAAACACGCGACCATGCCGTGCTTGTGCGCCACGCCCTTGACCAGGCGCTTGTAGCGCACGGCTTCGTCCATGGCCTGCAAGGCATCGGCGCGGTGTTCAAGGGTGATTTCGACCTGCCCCGGTGCATATTCAGAAATCGCCGTGCGCGCCGGTATCCCTTGCAGTTTGCAGGCACTGTACAAGTCAGCGAGGAACGGCTCGATTTGCTCCAGCTCACGCAGCCCGTACACCTGGGTTGCACGTGGCCGCTGACCGTCGGCATCACGGGCCGGTTGCGGGCGCCCGTTGCTGTCGCGCTGTTGATCAAGCAGGTAAAACTCCATCTCGGCCGCCATCACCGGGTAGTAGCCGTCAGCTTTGAGGCCATCAATAACCTTGGCCAGCAAATGCCGCGGGTCGGCCACTGTGGCTGGCATGCCCTGGGTCGGGTGCATGCTGACTTGCACGGCGGCGGTGGGGATCAAGCGCCACGGCATGCGCTGCAAACTGCCGCTGATCGGGTAGGCCCGGCAGTCAATATCGCCCACGTCCCACACCAACCCGGTGTTCTCGACGTCATCGCCGTTAATGCTCAGGCCCAGAATCGTGCTCGGCAGCGGACGCCCGCTTTCATACACCGCCAGCAACTCATCGCGGTGCAGCAACTTGCCGCGCGGCACACCGTTGTTGTCGATGATAAACAGCTCGAACATCTCGATATCCGGGTTCAGTTCCAGAAAGTCGAGGGCTTCATTCAGCGGGGCAAACGGGGTCGTAGCAGTCATGGTCATGCTCATCATTTCGTATCAGACAGGCGCACGGGCGCGCCGAGGCAACTGCGTCTTTTCAAGGCAGCAGGCAGTCAGGACTTAATGCGAAACACGAGTATCCGGCGGGCGGGCATGCCGGCAGTGGAACAGGGCCCAAAAGGCCAATTTGGAAGGGAGTGCACAACGGCTGGAGGGGCAAGGGGCAAAGTAACGGGACCGAACGCCACGCAATAGCGGTGTCTGCGACACACTGCGTCGTTCATGCGTTCCTCGCAAACCACCCATACCTTCGACCTTGGTCAACACTGAAGCCGTAGCCTCACACGACTGGGTAACCCGATGCAACACAGAGTTTCAGATATTCAGTTGCGGGCTGACTAAACATTACTCGCCCAGCCGCGGGTTAGAGAGCGGCACGGTTATGGCACATGTACAGATTTTCATCGAACGTTTTAAAAACCGGCAAGGTCGGATGCAGTGTCTATCCTGCTTGGGCAAAGGCAACCCAAGCCATCTTTTATCTGACTTTGAGAGGCGTCCTCCGTGTCCAGAACAGTAGCCGATTTCATCACCGAGACTTTTCAGCAAGCCGGCGTTAAACGTGTGTATGGCGTGGTCGGCGATTCTTTGAACGGCTTTACCGACTCGCTGCGCCGCCAGGAGCAGATCAAGTGGATTCACATGCGCAACGAAGAAGCCGCAGCCTTTGCCGCAGGCGCTGAAGCGCATCTGACCGGCGAACTGGCGGTGTGTGCCGGCAGTTGCGGGCCCGGCAACCTGCATTTGATCAACGGCCTGTTCGACGCCCATCGCAGCGGTGTGCCGGTGCTGGCGCTGGCCGCGCACATTCCGGGCAGCGAAATCGGCATTGACTACTTTCAGGCCACGCACCCCGAGAGCCTGTTCAAGGAATGCAGCCACTACGTGGAACTGGTCTCGCGCCCCGAACAACTGCCGCAAATTCTGGAGCGCGCCATGCGCATCGCCATCGCCAAACGCGGCGTGGCGGTGGTGGTGATTCCGGGGGATGTGGCGCTGCAGCAAACTGAAGCGAAAGTCCCGAACTGGCTCACCCCGACTCAGCCGCTGGTTCGCCCCAGCGACAGCGATATCGATGAGTTGGCAGCCTTTTTGAATGATGGCAAAAAAGTCACCCTGCTGTGCGGCGCCGGCTGCGTCGATGCCCACACCGAGATCCTCGCCTTGGCCGAACGCCTGAACGCACCCATCGTGCATGCGTTGCGCGGCAAGGAGCATGTCGAGTACGACAACCCGTATGACGTCGGCATGACCGGGCTGATCGGTTTCGCCTCGGGCTACCTGGCCATGAAAAACTGCGACACGCTGCTGATGCTCGGCACCAACTTCCCCTATCGGCAGTTCTACCCGGAGCACGGCCACATCGCGCAGATCGACCTGCGACCCGAAGCGCTGGGCAACCGCTGCGGCCTGGAGTTGGGGCTTCTCGGCGATGTGAAGCTGACGTTACAGGCCGTGCTGCCCAAGCTGGCGCAAAACCCGGATCGCGATCACCTTGAATCAGCCCTCAAAGATTACAAAAAAGCCCGTCAGGACCTCGATGCGCTGGCTGAAAGCGGCCCCAACAGCGACATCATCCACCCGCAGTACCTGAATCGTCTGGTCAGCGAGCTGGCGGCCGAAGATGCGATTTTCACCTGTGATGTCGGCACCCCCACCGCATGGGCCGCCCGTTACCTGAAAATGAACGGCCAGCGCCGCTTGGTCGGCTCGTTCAACCACGGCTCGATGGCCAACGCCATGTTGCAAGCTATTGGCGCACAGGCGACCTTCCCTTACCGGCAGGTGATTTCAATGTCCGGCGATGGCGGTTTCACCATGATGATGGGCGACTTCTTGACCCTGAATCAGGTGGGTTTGCCGGTCAAAGTCATTGTGCTGAACAACGGCACCCTGGGCTTTGTTGAAATGGAAATGAAGGCGGCCGGTTTCCCGGACGTCGGCTGCGACCTGGACAACCCCAACTTCGCTGCAATGGCCGAAGCGATGGGCGTCAAAGGGATTCGCGTCGAGCACCCGTCGCAGCTGGAAGCCGCGCTGCGTGAAGCCTTCAGCCATGACGGCCCGGTGCTGGTCGATGTGGTCAGCGCCCGTCAGGAACTGGTGATGCCACCGACCAAAACCTTCGAACAAGCCAAAGGCTTTAGCCTGTTCATGCTTAAAACCGTGATGGATGGCCGCGCCAAGGAGTTGATCGATCTGGCCAAGGTCAATCTATTGCGCTGAACAAAACAGCGGCGCCTGAGGGCGCCGCTGCTCTGGCTTAGAAAATACCCCGGTAAATCGCTTCAACCTCCTGCTCGTTCATGTCGCACGGGTTGCTGTCGATCAAGCGCCGAATGCCCACCACCACCTCGCTGGCCATCACCGCCAGCGACGGCTCATCCACTTTCAACGCAGACAAACGCAGCTCCAGGCCGCTGTCCTCGACCAGGCGTTCAATGGCTCGCACAAAGGCTTCTGCGGCGCTGGCTTCGTCGGCAAAATGCTCGCCCGGCAACAGGTGCGCCGCCAGTTCGGCGTATTGGCGCTGAGCCGCTGCCAGGTTAAAGCGGAGCACCGGGGCCATGACCAAAGCGTTGGCGTGGCCGTGGGGGATGTGAAAGCGCGCACCCAGCGGATACGCCAGGGCGTGAATCGCCGCCACCGACGCATTGACGAACGCCATGCCCGCCATCAACGACCCTTGCAGCATGGCCGTGCGCGCTGGCAGGTCCGTGCCGTCAGCCAGCACTTTGCGCAGGTTGGAGCCCAACAAGTTCAATGCGGCCGTGGCCAGACCATCGGAAATCGGGTTTTTCCGGGTGCGGCTGGTGTAGGCCTCAATCGCATGCACCATGGCGTCCAGCCCCGTGGCCGCCGTCACTTTGGGCGGCAGGCCCAAGGTCAGCAGCGGGTCGAGAATGGCCACGTCCGGCAGCAATTGCGGCGAATAGACCGCCTGTTTTTTATTCTGCGGATCGGTGATCACCGACACCCACGTCACCTCCGAACCTGTGCCTGAGGTGGTCGGCATCAGCACCAGCGGCACCCGTTTGCCACGGGCTTTGTCGGTGCCGTAGAGGTTTTCCAGCGGCTGGTCGCTGTTGGTCAGCAAGGCGACCAGCTTGGCGGCGTCCAGTGAACTGCCACCGCCCAGGCCCAGCACGCCATCGGCCTGGAAAGCTTTGGCCTGGCGGGCGGCTTGCTCAACCACGGCTGAAGACGGGTCCGGCGTGACGTGATCAAACACCGCCACCGCGCACCCGGCGGCTTCGAGTACCGCTTGTGCGCGGCCGGCAAAGCCGAGGCTGACAATCCCCGGATCGCACACCAGCAACACCCGCTGTGCCCCCAGGCCACGGAACACAGTGCCAAGTTCTTGCAGTGCCCCGGCTTCGCAAATGATGCGCGGCACGCTTCTGAATTCATGGTTCATCGCTGACTCCTGTTAACTGATGAATGCACTGCCTCGCGATCTTTTGATCGTTTAAAAGATCGCGAGGCAAGCTCGCTCCTACAGGGCCCGGCGTTTACAACACCGAGGTGTAGAGGGCGTGGATGTCGTCGCGGTCAAGCGGGCGGGGGTTGTTGATCAGCAGACGCTCGATTTTCAAGGCGTCATCGGTTAGTTGATTGATGTCTGATTCGGTGACACCCACTTCGCTCAGGCGCTGGGCAAACGGCATGCGCGCCACCAGTCGGGTCATAAAGTCGATAAAGCCGTCGCACGCCTCTCGGGGGCTGGCGAAGCGCTGCCCCGGCAACACCGCACTGGCCAATTGCGCGTACCAGGCTTCGGCGGCCGGGCGGTTGAAGTTCAACACCGGCACCAGCACCAAGGCATTGCTCAAGCCGTGGGGCACATGGAAATGCCCACCCAGCGGATACGCCAGCGCATGCACCGCTGCCACCGGCGCGTTGGCGAAGGCCATGCCCGCCAGCATCGAGCCCAGCAGCATGTTCGAACGCGCCTGCAAATCACCGGGCTCGGCCAGCACGCGGTCCATGTTCGCCGCCAGCAAGGTCAATGCCTGCACCGCCAAGCCATCCGACAGCACATTTTTTTTGTGCGCGCTGGTATAGGACTCGATGGCATGGACCATGGCATCCACACCGGTCATGGCGCTGACAGCGGCGGGCAGGCCGACCGTCAGCCGCGCATCGAGCAACGCGATATCGGGGTACAGCAGCGGGCTGACCACGCCCTTTTTCTCGTGGCTCGGGGTGGTGACAATGGCCACCGCCGTGACTTCCGAGCCGGTGCCTGCGGTGGTCGGAACCTGGATCAGCGGCAAGCGCGGGCCTTTGGCCAGGCCGATGCCGTAGATGTCCTCCAGCCGCTGTTCGTGGCCGCAGAGCAAGGCCACCAGTTTGGCGATATCCAGCGAGCTGCCGCCCCCCAGGCCGATGACCGCCTGCGCGCGGCATTCGCGCGCCACCGCCACCGCGTCTTCAACACAGGCCACCGGCGGGTCGGCCTGCACGTCGCTGTACAACGTGACCTGCAAACCGCTGTCGCGCATGGCGTTGATCGGTGAGTCGAGCAAGCCTGCGCGCAGCAAACCGGGGTCGCTGACCAGCAACACCCGCTCGGCATTCAGTTCTCGACACAAGGCGCCCAGGCGCAGCGCGCCGTCGATTTCGCAGATCACCCGTGGCGTGGTTTCAAAGGTAAATGTTGACATGGCGGTCCCTACCCTGCGGTCACGCTACCGCGCTCGATGCGAAAGAGCGCATCGACCAGATCGGCAGAATGAGTGTCATCGGATTCAGATATCAGCACGCACAGCCCTTCACGGCCGAGCTTGGCGATCACTTCGCTCAGGCGCCGGGACAACACCGGCGCCACCCCTTCAAACGGCTCATCGAGCAACAGCAACGTGTGCCCCGGCATCAACGCCCGCGCCAGCGCCACCAGCTTTTGTTGCCCGCCGGACAATTGCATGGCCTTGCGCTCACGAAACTGGGCGATCTCCGGGATCAGGCTGTAGACCCACTCCAGACGGCGCTGGCTGTCAGGCAATTTGTTGGCCCAGACCGGCAGCAAGATGTTCTCTTCGACAGTCAGCGCCGGGATCAATCGGCGGTCTTCGGGCAGGTAGCTGATACCCGCTGCGGCGCGGGTAAAACCCGGCCGGTTGCGCAGGTCCTGACCGGCAAATGTGATCGACCCCGAGTCAGCGTCGAGCAGGCCCATGATGGTGCGGATCAACGTGGTTTTACCGGCGCCGTTATGGCCGATCAAACCGACCATTTGCCCGGCGCCCACGTGCAACGACACGTCATGCAAAATCGGCACGCCTTCGATCGAGACGTGCAGGTTACGAATATCCAGACTCATTGCGCTGCCCTCTTGTGAGCGTTTGGCCCGCCGGTGACAAACTCTTGCACGCGTGGGTTGGCCAGCACCGCTTCAGGCGCCCCGTCGGCCAGCACTTCACCGCTGTAGAACGCCAAAATTCGCGACACGTAGCGGCGCACCACGTCCATGTCATGTTCCACAAACAGCACCGTGACCTGATGCTGTGCGACCACGCGCATCACGGTGTCCATAAGGGCGGTTTTCTCTTCGGCACTGACGCCGCTGGTGGGCTCATCGAGCAGCAGCATTTGCGGTTCACCGATCAATGCCATGGCAATGTCGATCAATTTGCGCACGCCTTGCGGTACCGCCGTGACCAACGTGTCGCGCCAGCGGCTGATGTCGAACTCGGCCAGAATCGCATCGGCCTGGGCAATGCGTGACGCATTGCGCATCGGCGCCAGCAGCGACGGAAACGGGCTTTGCGCGGCCGAAACGGCTATCAGCAGGTTGTCCAGCACACTCAATTGCGGGAACAACTGCGCGACCTGGAACGAACGCGCCATGCCCGCCCGGGTGATGGCCCTGGGCGTGCGACCAAGGATCGACTGGCCGTTGAAGAGGATCTCGCCACGGCTGGGTTTCAGGTAGCCGGTAACCATGTTGATAAACGTGGTTTTACCGGCGCCATTGGAGCCAATCACCCCGACCACTTCGCCTTTGTGGATGCGCACGTTGACGTCTTTGGCCGCCGTTACGGCGCCAAATTCCTTGCACAGCCCTTGGGTTTCAAGAATGCAGTTCATGCCTTTGCCCTCCGCGCCTGCCCGGTGAACAGGCTCCATAAGCCTTTAGGCAGGAACACAATGATCGCCAACAGGGTGAAACCCAGAATCATCTGCCAACTGTGCGGCACCAGCTCGATGGCGTAGGTGCGCACCACGGCAAACAGAATGGCCGCGATAAACGGCGCGGCGACGTGGGCGGTACCACCCAGCAAGGCAATGAAGACGAATTCGCCGGAGGTGATCCAGTAGGCCATTTCCGGGTCGATGTGCCCGGCCGACAACGCCATGAAACCGCCGCCCAACGCCGACACGGCAGCGGCCGCGACGTAGTTCATGTACAGCACCCAGCGCGGTGACTGGCCGAGGTATTCGACGCGCACTTCGTTTTCACGGATGGCCTCGCACATCATCCCGGCGCTGCTGCGGCTGTAGCGGTGCAGCAACACCGCCAGCAACCCCGAGCAGGCAACGATAATGATGAACAGCGCCAGCGGCGCCTGACCGGCAGCGGGTGTCCAGCCAAACAGGGTCCAGGCCTTGACGTTGAAGCCGTCCGTGCTGCCCAGCGCCGAGCTTTTGACCAGCACGCCGTACAAAATCATCGAGAACGCCAGCGACAGCATGGCGAAGAAAATCTCCCGGTAGCGGGTCATCAGCAGCCCCAGCAGCATCGCCAGCAACACCGCTGCACCCACCCCGATCAACAGCAGCAGGGCCAGGTCGGTGATGTCCAGAAAGTGCCCGCTCATGCCCACCGCGTAACCGCCGATGCAGAAGAACAAGCCCTGGCCAAAGGTCACCAGCCCGGCGCGCATTTGCATGACCACGCCTTGCACCACCATGGCCTTGGCCAGCGCCATGGTCAGCAAAAACACCAGCCATTGCGGGGCGATTACGCCGCCTGCGGCCAGCAGCACGGCAACGCCGAGCAGAATCAATTCGGTTTTACTCAGGCGCATTTAGATTTTCCTCGCCAGTACACGGCCGAACAGCCCTTGAGGACGCACCGCCAACACCAGCGCCATGACCCCGTAGATCACAAAAAGCTCGAACTCCGGCGCGTAATGCACGGCAGCGGCGCGGCTCAGGCCCACCAGCAAGGCGCCCACTGCGGCGCCTTCGATGCTGCCCATGCCGCCGATCACCACCACGGCAAATGCCAGCACGATGACTTCAACGCCCATGCCCGGTACCACCGAGATCGCCGGTGCGGTCAAGGCGCCCGCCAACGTGCCGAGCATGGTGCCCAGCACAAACACCAGGGTGAACATGCGCCGCACGTTGACACCCATGGCCATGGCCACTTCGCGGTCGTGGATCACTGCGCGCAGCACCTTGCCCTGGTGCGTACGCTCCAGCCATAACCACAGGCCCAGGCCCAGTACCAGCGAGATACCCACCAGCATCAGGTCGTAATTCGACACCTTGAGCCCGGCCAGCGCGCTGCGCCCCATCTCGGCATAGGGCTGATAGGCGAAATACGGGTTCACGCCCCAGATCATCTTCATGGTGTCTTCGAGGATCAGCAGCAGCGCGTAGGTGATGATCACCATCAGCACTTCGTCGCGGCCGTACATAAAGCGCAGCAGGCCGCGCTCGATGATCAGCCCGACGATCAGCCCGGCCATCAGCGCGCAGCCGAGCATCAGCAGATACCCGACCCAGACCGGGCCAATGCCGTTATTGAAATACCAGCCCACCAGAGACGCAGCGGTGTAGGCGCCAATGGCATAAAAGCTGCCGTGGGCCATGTTCAGGATGCGCATCACCCCGTAGATCACCGTGAGCCCGGCCGCGACCAGAAACAGCCACGAGGCATAAATGGTGCCGTCAATCAGCACCGCGAAAAGACTCATCATTGAGGTCCTACCTTGGCAAGAAGGTGGCAATACCTGTAGGAGCGAGCTTGTCTCGCGATCTTTTGATCGTTTAAAAGATCGCGAGGCAAGCTCGCTCCTACAGTGGCCGTTAACGGATCAGTTGCACTGCGCGCCGGGGAAGCCGGCCTTGATCCAGTCCAGCGCGGTGGTGCCATCCGGCGGGGTCACGCACTCGCCCGAGAAAGCGATGACGTTTTGCACGCCGCCCTTTTTGGTCGCCGGGTCGTATTGGTATTCGCCGTAGGCAATCCCTTGCATGGCTTGATGGCCATCAGCGCGGGCCATGTGCACGGTGCCGGACACCGACTCAAAGGTCGCGCCCTTGAACGCTTGGGCGATTTGCAGCGGGGTCGGGATTTTGCCTGGCTCAACCTTGGCATTTTCCGCCGCGTGCTTGAGCCCCAGAATGGCCTGGGCCATTTTGCTGGCCGGGTACGTCGGCGCGGTTTTGTAGGCGGCCTGGTACTGGCCTTTGAACCAGCCGTTAAGAGTGTTATCCGGCGCAAAGGCACCGAACGGACCACGGCCGCCAATGATCATGCCGTTAGGCGCCTGATCCTTATAACGGTCGATGGCCGATTCGCCGCAGGTCAGCACAGCGGTAGCATCTTCGAGCAAGCCGCGGGCGTTGGCTTGCAACACCAGCGCCTCCATGTCGCCGCCCCAGAAGCTGGAGTGGATGATGTCCGGGCGCTTGACCGAGATCGCGGAGATTTCAGCGCCGTACTGGCCCTGGAACACTTTGGGCATTTGCGACTCCACCACTTTGGCCTTGGGCATCAGTTGCTCCATGGAGTGGGTGAAGTCGTTCCAGCTGTCCTGGCCCCAGGCGTAGTTCTGCTGAATACCGGCGACTTTCTGTGCGTCCGGGCGCACTTTGGCCAAGTAACGGGCGGCGCCAATGTTGTCCACAGCCGCATCGAGGCTGGTACGGAACACGTACTGCGGGGTTTTGTCTTCTTTGAACAACTGCGAGGTGCCGCAGTCGTAGAACACCGTCATGGCGCCCAGTTCTTCGGCAACCGGCGCAATGGCCAGGCAGTCACCGGAAGAGATATAGCCCACCACCGCATCGACCTTCTGGCGCTGTACCAGGTTGCGGAATTCCTCGACCTGCTTGGCCGCCCCGCCCGCTTCGTCAATCATGACCATTTCAATTTCGGCACCGTTGATACCGATCTTGTCGTAGGGCGCAGGTAACTGGCCTTTGTTTAAGCCTTCGACCAGCACCTTGGCGGCATTCGCTGACGGCTCGCCAAATGGGCCTGCGGCCGGGCCTGACAAGAAGGTCACCACACCAATGCGGAACTTGCCGTTTTCAGCGGCGTGCACACCGGCGCTCAATGACAGCGCCAGCCCGGCAGCTGTGATGGCAAAGGCCAAAGGGTGTTTCAACATGCTTTTCTTGGAATTATTCATGCTTGCTTCTCGGTCAAAGTGCGAGCCGCTAGGGCTCGGCGACGGGTTTGCGCGCGGCCAGACGCCGCTTCAGGGTGGCGCTGTCGAGCTGTAGCTCTTGCGCCGAATACACCGACCAGTCACCCAGCATCAGTTGGGCAGGCGGGTAATCGGTATTGCTCACCGGCGAGCCAATGGCTTGGCTCTGCTGGATTTGATGGGTCACCGGGTCGATGCGTGAAAAGCTTCCGGGCGGGTCTTCGGGCAAGGCGATGTCCAGGCCTTCGAGGGCACGGATCAGGGCCTGGGTGTCGGTCACCCCACCGGTTTTCTCAAAGGCTTTGGCCATCACCATCACTACGCTGTAGGCGCCTTGCGCGGCGTAGGTCGGGTAGCGCCCGCTCAACTGATGAAAGCGTTCAACAAACGAGCGGTTGCGCGGAGTGTCGGGCCAGTTGTTGTGGTGGCGCGCCGAAAGAATCAGCCCGGCTGGCGCCTTGTTGCCCAGCGACACCAGAAAGTCGTAATTGGCCCCGGTGTCGAAGTTCGCCAGCCGCGAGGTTTCCAGCAAGCGGCTACCGGCAGCCTGTTTGACGAAGGCATGGAAGTCGCCGCCCCAGATCGCCGAGACGATGATGTCGGGCCTGGCCTGTTCCAGCGCGGTGATGTACGGCGAGTAATCAGGTTCGTACAGACGCGGCCATAACTCGATGACGTCATCGAACTTCACCCCCAACTGGTTCAGGGCTTCGTGCAAGTCATCGCGGGACACATGGCCGTATTCGTAGTCAGGACCAATAAATGCCAGGCGCTTCCAGCCGGTTTTTTTCTGCAAGGCTTGCAGGTACCGCGCGCCTGCCGCCATGGAAGTCCAGGTGTCATTGGTCACGCGAAAATAGTACGGGTGGCCGTTTTCCAGGGTCATGCGCGACGAGGCGTGATCGGAACCGATCATCAGCACTTTTTCCTGGCGGGCCAGTTGGCTGACGGCCAGCGCCACGCCGGACGAAACCATGCCGCACAGCACTTGCACGCCGTCCTTGTGAATAAAGCTCTTGGCCAGACTGACCCCATAGGAGGCTTTGGACTGGTCGTCATCGACAATCACCCGCAGACGCGGCACGGGCTCACCGGCCACGCGGCGGGTTTGTAATTCGTTGAGTGCGACTTGAATGCCGAGGATGCTGTCGTGGCCATAAATGGCGGCGCGCTCGGTCATCGGGTACAGGCAGCCCAGGGTCAGGTCAGCGTCAGCGGCCGGCACGCCTAATTCCAGGCGGCCGACGTCGGCGCTGGACAAGGGGCTGGCAAGCAGAGTGCTCAGGGTCAGGAGGCCAAAAGCCCATTGACGCAACGGGGACATAAATTCCTTTGGGCGTTGAAAACGCCTCTTGTTGGAGTGCGGGAAGGGACAGAGCAAGGGCTGTGCCAAGGTGAACAACGCGTAGGAGCGAGCTTGCCTCGCGATCTTTTAAAGGGTCAAAAGATCGCGAGGCAAGCTCGCTCCTACAGGATTTGCGGGTGTGTTGAGCGGTTTGCGCTCCACCA
>NZ_JASCPQ010000012.1:0-74693 GCF_029959305.1 Pseudomonas sp. PS01297 | reverse complement strand
GGACGAGGCTGCGATGCGGGCCGCAGGACCGCCTTATGGGGCCGCTTCGCAACCCATCGCAGCCTCGTGCCTCGTCAGCGACTACAGGTTAACGATGGCTTTTGCCTTTGGTTTGCAGCAGGTGCGAGAACACCGCATGCAAATCGTCCGAGGCGCCTTCTTCGTCGAGGTTGAGCTTGCTGTCGATGTGGTCCATGTGATGCATCATCAGGTCCACTGCCAGTGCACCGTCACGGGCTTCGATGGCATCGATCAGTTGCATGTGCTCGTCGTAGGAGCAGTGTGAGCGGTTGCCGCTTTCGTACTGGGCAATAATCAACGACGTTTGCGACACCAGGCTGCGCTGAAAGCTAATCAGCGGCGCGTTCTTGGCGGCTTCAGCCAGCTTCAAGTGAAACTCGCCCGACAACCGAATGCCTGCACCACGATCGCCCCGCGAGAAACTGTCGCGCTCGTCCTGGACCATTTTGCGCAACTCAGCCAGATCATCCGCCGTAGCATGAACCACGGCCAATTCCGTAATGGCTTTTTCCACCAGACGGCGAGCAAGAAAGACTTGGCGCGCTTCTTCAACACTCGGGCTAGCTACCACTGCGCCACGATTGGGGCGCAGCAATACAACCCCTTCATGGGCCAGACGCGAGAGTGCGCGGCGGATAATGGTCCGACTTACGCCAAAGATTTCGCCCAGCGCCTCTTCGCTCAACTTTGTGCCCGGCGCCAGACGCTGTTCGAGAATGGCCTCGAAGATATGCGCGTAGACAATATCGTCCTGGGTTCCGCTGCGACCGGCCTTGCCGGCGCGGGCGGGTTTCTTGAGAGGCTGCAACTGTTCGTTCATGGGCACTCGAATGGGAAAAGCGGCGGCAAATTGAGCGTTACGTTTATACGTAAACGGGCCTCGCTGACAATGAATTAATGCAAGAAAACTGGCCGCATTGTACACAAGCCCGAGTGTATGCACGACTGTATGGCCGTTTGATATCCCGGCTGTATTGCAATGAAATGTTACTTTTGCGTTTAGGCTTGCGCACTGTTCACTGTCTTATCAAGAACAGCTTTTGCAGAGCACTCTGCCCAGTACAAGGAATTGCGTTTTATGACCGACGCCACTCAGCCACGCTTGCACCCGTTGGCCGACACCTCACCTTCTGCGGTGGTCGCGGGTTTCATTGCAATGATGACCGGCTATACCAGCTCATTGGTGCTGATGTTTCAAGCAGGCCAGGCAGCAGGTTTGACCAGCGGACAAATCTCTTCATGGATTTGGGCGCTGTCCATTGGTATGGCCATTTGCAGCATAGGCTTATCCCTGCGTTATCGCACCCCCATTACCATCGCCTGGTCAACGCCCGGCGCGGCCTTGCTGATCACAAGTTTAGGTGGCGTCAGTTACCACGAGGCCATCGGTGCGTACATCACATGTGCCGTGCTGGTGATTATCTGTGGGGTAACCGGGAGTTTTGAGCGCCTGGTCAAACGCATTCCGGCGTCCCTGGCTGCGGCATTGCTGGCCGGTATCTTGTTCAAGATCGGTAGCGAGATATTTGTCGCTGCGCAGCATCAGACCGGCCTGGTGATCGGCATGTTTTTTACCTACCTGATCGTCAAACGCCTGTCGCCGCGCTACGCGGTATTGGCCGCGCTGGTGATTGGCATCGTGATTTCGGGGTTGCTCGGGCTGCTGGATTTCAATGGTTTCGCCCTGGAAGTGGCCGTGCCGGTGTGGACCACGCCTTCCTTTTCGCTGGCAGCCACCATCAGCATCGGCATCCCGCTGTTTGTGGTCGCCATGACCTCGCAGAACATGCCGGGCATCGCCGTGTTACGCGCCGACGGTTATACCGTGCCCGCTTCGCCGCTGATTACCACCACGGGGGTAGCCTCGCTGCTGCTCGCCCCTTTTGGTTCACACGGGATCAACCTGGCGGCCATCAGCGCGGCCATCTGCACCGGGCCACATGCCCATGAAGACCCCAAAAAGCGTTACACCGCGGCCATGTGGTGCGGGATTTTCTATGGCATTGCAGGCATATTTGGCGCCACATTAGCCGCCTTGTTTGCCGCCTTCCCTAAAGAACTGGTGCTGTCGATTGCGGCCTTGGCACTGTTTGGTTCGATCATCAACGGCCTGACTATTGCCATGACGGAGTCCAAAGAGCGAGAAGCTGCGCTGGTGACGTTTATGGTCACCGCATCAGGCATGAGCCTGTTCTCGGTCGGCTCTGCGTTCTGGGGCATCGTAGCAGGCGTGTTGACGCTGATGATTTTGAACTGGAAAACCCGCTGAGTCATGGCTCAACGTGGGCTGCGATCTTTTTCAACATCCAAAGATCGCAGCCTTCAACGGTTTCATTAAATCGCTAAAGCCCCGCCATCAATTGCCAAGGCATGACCCGTGGTAAATGCTGCACCGTCCGAACACAGGTACAGCACAGCACTCGCTACCTCCTCTACCGTGCCCACTCGCCCGACCGGGTGCATCGCCGCAGCGAACTCCGCCTTTCTCGGATCTGCCTCGTACGCGCGGCGGAACATGTCGGTGTCAATCACGCCCGGGCACACCGCATTCACGCGGATCTTTTTCTTTGCGTATTCAATGGCTGCCGACTTTGTCAGACCAATCACTGCGTGCTTTGACGCCGAGTAGATACTCATCTTCGGCGCGGCGCCAAGGCCAGCCACGGACGCAGTATTGACGATCGCTCCACCGCCCTGGCTGAGCATCAGAGGCAACTGATATTTCATGCACAACCACACACCTTTGACGTTCACGCCCATGATTGCGTCGAATTCATCCTCGGTGCCGTCCGCCAAGCGGCCGTGCTCGATTTCGATGCCAGCATTGTTGAAGGCGTAATCCAGACGGCCATAAGTGCTGAGGATCTGCTCCATCAAATGCCTGACGTCCGCCTCGAGGGCGACATTGCAACGTACAAATGCTGCGCTGCCACCGGCGGCCTTGATCAGCTCGACAGTGCCCTCCCCGCTCGCGGCATGCAGATCGGCCACAACGACCTTCAAGCCCTCGGCCGCAAAGGCCAGTGCCGTGGCCCGCCCGATACCGGCACCGGCCCCGGTCACCACAGCCACTCGCCCGGAAAACGTCATGCTCATTATTCTTATCCTCAAAGGGGAAAATCTGTTTTCAGTGTAGGCACACCCAAACAACTTATTTATCGAAGTGATATAAGTCCGCCTACCAACATCATCCCAATTGATGAAAAAGCATTCGTAAGATCATGTTCGCTTGCCGACACGGCCCAGAACGTCTATCAACCTCCTTTGCCTTAATGATGAGTGCCTACGATGACCGCCGAGACTAACCGCCAATTCCTTCTTGCCAAACGCCCCGTCGGCGCAGTAACCCGCGACATTTTCACCTATCAACAGGTGCCTGTGGCTGAGCCCGGCGACGGGCAAGTCGTGGTTAAAAATGAATACCTGTCCCTCGACCCCGCAATGCGCGGCTGGATGAATGAAGGCAAGTCCTACATTCCCCCGGTGGCTCTCGGCGACGTGATGCGCGCTCTGGGCGTCGGCAAAGTCGTTGCCTCGAATCATCCCGACTTTAGCGTCGGTGATTACGTTAACGGCGCGCTGGGCGTACAGGACTACTTTGTTGGGGAACCCCGCGGTTTCTACAAAGTTGATCCCAAACTGGTGCCTTTGCCGGTGTACTTGTCAGCGCTGGGCATGACCGGCATGACCGCCTACTTCGCGTTGCTCGACGTGGGAGCACCTAAAGCCGGAGATACCGTGGTGATTTCTGGCGCTGCGGGCGCCGTCGGCAGCATTGCCGGGCAAATCGCCAAGCTCAAGGGCTGTCATGTGGTCGGTATCGCAGGCGGGAAAGACAAATGCGCCTACCTGATTAATGAGCTGGGCTTTGACGGCGTGATTGACTACAAGAACGAAGACGTTCTCGCGGGCCTGAAACGTGAATGCCCTAAAGGGGTCGACGTATATTTCGACAACGTGGGCGGCGATATTCTGGACGCTGTGCTCAGTCGCTTGCGTTTCAAGGCTCGCGTAGTCATCTGCGGCGCGATCAGTCAGTACAACAACAAGGAAGCTGTCAAAGGGCCAGCGAACTATCTGTCACTGCTCGTCAATCGTGCGCGTATGGAAGGGTTTGTAGTGATGGACTATGCAGACCGTTACGCAGCGGCCGCACAAGAAATGGCAGTTTGGCTGACCAAAGGCCAATTGAAAAGCAAGGAGCACATTGTTGAAGGACTGGAGACCTTCCCTGAAAACTTGCTCAAGCTGTTCAGCGGGGAGAACTTCGGCAAGTTGGTGCTGAAGGTTTAAAACCCATATCGCCGCAGCCAGGGCTGCGGCAACATCACTGGCGAGCTTATGCTATTTCGGCAACCACGGCAGCCAGTGCTTTGGCCGGATCAGCCGCTTGGCTGATCGGGCGACCAATAACCAGGTAATCAGAGCCTGCATCCAACGCCTGACGCGGAGTCAAAATGCGGCGCTGGTCATCCTGAGCACTGCCAGCAGGGCGAATCCCCGGCGTTACCAGTTGCAGCGACGGGTGTGCGGCCTTCAGCGCTTGCGCTTCCAGAGCCGAGCACACCAGCCCATCCATCCCGGCCTTCTGTGCCAAGGCAGCCAAACGCAGCACTTGCTCTTGTGGCTCGATGTCCAGGCCGATCGCGGCGAGGTCTTCACGCTCCATGCTGGTCAATACCGTGACACCGATCAACAACGGTTGCGGCCCGGTGCGCTTGTCCAGCTCTTCACGGCAGGCAGCCATCATGCGCAAACCGCCCGAACAGTGAACGTTAACCATCCACACGCCCATTTCGGCAGCGGCCTTCACTGCCATCGCCGTGGTGTTAGGAATGTCATGGAATTTTAGGTCCAGGAAGACCTCAAAGCCTTTGTCACGCAACGTGCCCACAATCTCAGCGGCGCAACTGGTGAACAACTCTTTACCCACTTTTACGCGGCACAGTTTCGGGTCCAACTGATCAGCCAATTTCAGTGCGGCGTCACGCGTAGGGTAATCCAGGGCGACGATGATAGGAGTCTGGCAGTCGGACATTAGCGGGTTCTCAGGCTGGTCGAAATCGGCGCGCATTGTAGCGGAAGCCGCCGCCTACCGGCACCCGATGATCGTATTTTCATAACTTTAATCATCTTGAGGTGATCACACGCGCACGAAAAAATAACCGGCCTACAATGAAATCACTGATAACTCACACACTTAACGGGATAGACAGCACTACGCTTCGCAAATTTTTTGCTCAGCTACGTGCCCTTCAAGGAGAACACAATGCCCTGGTATGGTTGGATAATACTCATCGTAGTCATCGGCGCTATAGTTGGCGGTCTGATGACCCTGCGTGACACCGCCGACAAAGTGGAACTGACCGATGAGCAGCGCAAACGCGTTGCTGAACGCAATGCCGAAATGGACGCGAAAGAATCAAAGGACCGGTAAAACGTGGGCAGTCCTCAGCGCTCGTTCAAGAATGAGCCCTGAGGACAAAAACCTATACACAAATGCATGAAGTGTCTGTGCAATGTCTCGAAACTCAGGGCTATGATGCGTCATTGCACAAAGAGGCAGCAGCCATGCGTTACTCACCCGATCACAAAGCCCTGACGCATCAGCGCATTATCAAAGAAGCAGCTGGCCTGTTTCGACGTGACGGGATTGGAGCAACCGGCCTGCAGCCCCTGATGAAATCCCTGGGCCTGACCCACGGTGGCTTTTACGCTCACTTCGCCTCAAAAAACGAACTGGTTGAAAAAGCCCTGCAACAGGCAGCATGCGAAGTCGATGGCCTGTGTGCCGACATATTCAGTCAGCCGCAGCCACTGCATGCGTTTATTGATACATACCTCTCGCAATGGCACGTGACCTCGCCTCATGAAGGCTGCCCATTGCCAACCATGTCTGCAGAAATGGCACAGCAAGGCCACGCAAGCCCGACGACCGACAGCGTTATCAACGCAAGGCTCAAACAAATCGAAAGCACGCTGTCGGGCACTGACGCTGAAGATCAGAGCATCATGATATTCGCCAGCTTGGTGGGCGCATTGGTGCTTGCCCGAAGCGTTGAAAGTGGCGCGTTAAGAGAAAAAATCCTGGATGTAACACGTAAAACACTGAAGCAATCAGTCGAGTAAAAGCGCCTGCAAACAAAAAAGGCCAGTCATTGACTGGCCTTATACATTCCCACGCTTTACTTAGTTAACGGCAACCCGATCCCGGTTCTTGTCGAAAATGGCTTTGCCTATGCCTTTGACTTCCAGCAACTCATCGGCCGAAGCAAAAGCACCGTTTGCCTCACGGTAAGCAACGATTGCTTTAGCCTTAGCGGCACCAACACCGGACAGTTCGCGCTGAAGTGTCGCCTCATCTGCCGTATTGAGGTTGATTGTCATCACTTGAACATCAGGTGAAGCCGCCGCAGCCACGATCGGTGCACCTGTTTCGGCCACAGGAGCAGCATGAGTCACGCTGGAAACACCGACCATCAAAGCCAAAAACATCGAAGAGAGCAAGGCAATACGCATAAGTGACACTCCAATACATCGTTAAGTGGAAACAGCTTTCCTGAGCTGTACTCCAAACTTAGGCGATGGTTGGAGGGTGTCAAAAATGTGTCAGTTGCAGGGTGTGTACTTACCACCAACAGAACCAAAATTAATACTTCACATGTGGAGAAAAAGTCGAAAAACAGATTGATGCTATTACGCACAACCCAAAATAGAGCCTTCCCCCCCTCCGAAATTTCTTGCACAGAGAAGAGCACGATTATTACAGGTCTTGACTGGTAGCTTTGGGCCAAACCATCGATTATTCTTCCCGCAGGTTAATGAGGTTCCATCGGAACTGAAGACCTAGATCTTCAGGGTACCACCCTGAAATAATTAACGAGGTGGCCATGGCTTAACCTACAAGCCATACCACTAGTGACAGGCCCTCACAACCGAATGAATACAGAATACACTCTCGAGTCACTGGCAATATCGCTTTCAATAGTCGCAATATTCTTGCTTTTCTCGACATTATTTAAAGAGAAAATCGAAAAAGCGGAAATAAAGCATGATTACAAATTTATTAATGGCCTTAGAGGGTTAGCGGCTGTATTTGTATTCATCAATCATGCCCCCTTTGTTCTGACAAGCTTGGGCATAACAAATAGCACATTTTCGACATGGGGCTGGATATATGTGAATCTAGGTTCATTTGGCGTTCAAATATTTTTCTGTATTACGGGTTTTTTATTTTTCGACAAAATTATAAAAACACCAACAATGCAATGGGATAATTTCTTTGAAGGCCGAGTACGAAGAGTTGCTCCGCTCTATTACTTTTCATCGTTCATAGTTGTATTGATTGCCTGCTTTTATTCAAACTTCGAAATTTTCGATAAAAATACGCTGCTTACGCTTGCGAGCATGCTGACGTTCAACTTTCTCGACAGTCCTTCCAAAATAGGTGAGGTCGCTTTAACCCCGCTGAACTCAGTGACCTGGACATTAGTGCATGAATGGCGATTTTATGCCGTTTTACCCCTGATCGCTCTGGCCTACAGGTCAAAATATAACAAATTAATACTGGCAACGGCGGTTGTGTTAACAGCAATCGATCTGAGTGTCAGCGCTATCGTTTGCTGGTCATACTTTTTGACGGGAATTGTAGCTGCTGTTCTTCATAAAAAAATCCAATGCTCAAAGTTAAACGCCGGAATTCTATCCATTCTTGCGCTGGGCATTTTTATTTACACATGCGGTACCAAAGTAGAGCAAGGGTACGGCGCATTAAGATTTGTACTAACATCCTGCTTCTTTCTATGCATTACATTGGGCAACCCAAAACTCCTTCATGCTCAGTGCCTAAACCGATTGAGCGATATTAGCTACAGCATATACCTTATGCATTTGCCCATCTTGTATTTGACATTTAAGACCGCAACATTATTTGTGGACTTATCCACTATTTCCAAAACCACTTTTTGGTCGATCAACATGATTGCCATCCCAATCGTAACCATAATTTCAACACTTACATTTACCCATATAGAAAAACGGTATATGAAAATAAAAACGCCTGCATCATGACATCCTATATTCCAGAACTTGATTTCAAGACAAAAAAAAGCCAGTCAAGGACTGGCTTTTATTATGGTATTTAACGTTACGCAATCAGAGTAATTAATTCAACTCTCTATATTTCAGTACGACGCTGCTGATGAACCCAGTCAACAATTTCCCCCTCAGGCGAATAACCACTGACGGTATTGCTCAATATCTGCCTGACTGACACATAGTCATCTTGGCGAACGGCATCCATCAATTGTGTCAATCGGTCTTTCAGCTCATCCCAAGTCAACATATCTTCGTTCGCACGCATAATCATTGGGTGCTGTGTAGCCGCAACGTTATCACCAATAAGCAGCTCCTCATAAAGCTTTTCACCAGGCCGTAGGCCGCTGAACTCGATGGTAATATCACCATGTACATTCTTTTCTGAGCGCACACTTAAACCTGAAAGGTGAATCATTTTTTCAGCCAGTTCAACAATGCGTACCGGTTCCCCCATATCGAGGACAAAAACATCCCCCCCCTGCCCCATTGAGCCGGCCTGAATAACCAGTTGCGCAGCTTCAGGGATTGTCATGAAATAACGAGTAATTTTGGGATGAGTGACGGTCAGTGGCCCACCGGCCTTGATCTGTTTATGAAACAGAGGAATCACTGAACCTGATGAACCCAGCACATTGCCAAAACGCACCATGGTGAATCGGGTTTTGTTCACGCGTGATACTTTGGCCGAGTCACCAAACAAGACGGGGGCTATTTCCTGACTCAACGCCTGCAGAGTCATTTCTGCCAGACGCTTGGTGCTACCCATGACATTGGTCGGGCGCACCGCCTTGTCAGTCGAAATCAAAACAAAGTTGGCAACACCCGATTGCAATGCTGCCTGGGCGGTATAGAGCGTTCCCATAACATTGTTCTGCACACCTTCAGCCACATTGTGCTCAACCATAGGCACATGTTTATACGCTGCGGCGTGATAAACAGTGTCAACGTGCCAGGTCTTCATGACATCCAGCAGTTTTTGCGGGTTGCGCACTGAGCCCAAAATCGGCAACACACGCACCATCAACGACTCACAATTAACCCTCTGCTCCAGTTCGCTAAGAATGCTGTAAAGATTAAACTCCCCATGCTCGTATAACAGCAGCGTGGTGGGTTTCAGGCTCAGGATCTGTCGACACAGTTCAGACCCGATGGAGCCTCCTGCTCCCGTGACCAAAACGCATTTACCCTGGATGCAGTGCTCCAACAATTCAGCTTGTGCTGGAACTGCATCACGGCCTAGCAAATCAGCAATATCCACTTCCTGGATGTCGTCAACCTTAACCCTGCCGCTGGCCAAATCCATAAAACCAGGCACGCTGCGCACGTGCAGCGGAAAACCTTCCAGCAAACCCAATATTTCGCGCCTACGTGCACGCGAGGATGAAGGGATAGCCAAAAGAAGTTCTTGAGCGCCGGTTCGATCGATCATCTTCTGGATATTTTCGGCTTTGAAAACCTGCAGCCCGGAAATGATTCGATCAGCAATACTGTCGTCGTCATCGATGAAAGCCACAGGGCGCATAAGCCGGCCCATCCGTAATGCGGCAACCAATTGGTTACCCGCAGCACCGGCACCATAAATAGCAACCCGCGGCAATCCATCATCACGACTGGTAAAAGGAACGTGTTGAGCGGCGGCGAACCAGTCCCCCAGAAAGTATTGACGCATAGCCAGGCGTAATCCGCCAAGCATGATCAAGCTCAACCACCAATAGTTGAAAATGATCGAACGTGGCACAACGTTATCGTGGTTGCTGTACCAGTACACCACTACCGCTAGAATCAGGGCAGACAAGCTAACCGCTTTGATGATCGCGATAAGAGCATCATTGCCGAAATAGCGCATCACCGCTCGGTACATGCCAAAACGGATGAACAGAGGAATGGCTACCAAAGGTGCTGCAACAAATAACCAGACATGGGCAGTGACCGGATTGATCATATCGTCGATGCCCAACCGGACGACGAAAGCCAACCATAAGGCAAGCCAAACGAGCGCAATGTCAGTAATTACTTGAATCGCCCGCTTTTGCCGTCGAGACATATTGAGTAAATATGATCGAATTATATCCATGGTGTTTTCGGCCTCTTATTTAACATCGCATCGCACATCAATGTGACACATGCTTAACTCTATAAATTCCTACGTACTACAAAATTTTTACTGCTTTTCCAAACCACCGGCGTTGAATTTCAACGCCAAAAAAACAAGTGGTAGATAGGCCAAAATCAAAGCGATAAGACCATCCACCCCCAAAACAGCTACAGCCAGCGCCCATGGCAACAGCCAGCCAATATTTATAGCAGCAACTGTCAAAGTAACCACTCGATGTGAGCCAAAATGACGGGAGGCAAACTGGTAGGCATGGCTTCTGTGAGCTTCATAGACTTTATCGCCCCGTACTAATCGTCTCAACAGCGTCACTGTCGCATCGACGATGAATACGCCAAGGAGAATCAACCAAACGTAGAGAAAAGTTGAGTTAGCCCACGAGGCCTGCAACGAAAGGATTCCAAGAGTAATTCCTAAAAAACCACTGCCGGCATCTCCCATAAAAATGCGCGCCGGAGGGAAATTCCAGTACAAGAAGCCCATCACTGTTGCAGCCAACAACAAGGGAGCCCATACCAATTCATGAAAACCCGACAACCACGCAGCAAGCGCAGCTCCACAGCAAACACATATCGCCTCAATGCTGGCCAGACCATCAATGCCATCCATAAAGTTGTAAAGATTAAGCATCCAGACCAGATACAGGACTGCCAACAGACTACCGAGCCACATCAAATCTAGAGAGAAACCAAAGGCAACTATGGGTGGAAGTCCTCCTAACAAAAACACAGCAAATACAGCTGCTGAGAAGTGCCCCAACAAACGCCAGCGAGCGGCTATGTGCCCGTGATCATCAAGGAAGCCTAAAATTGCAACTCCGCCGCCAGAAACAATGAACACCCACGCCGAGTGCCAGTCGATGGCGCCGATGACTGCCAGACAGAGAGCGGTCAATAAAAACACAACGACAATGGCCACTCCTCCGCCCCGTGGAGTGGGGATAGAATGAGAACTACGTGCATTCGGCACATCCATCAGGTTGCTCGCCAAAGCATATTTTCTAAGACAAGCGGTGAGGAACAGGCAAAAAATGCACACTAAAGGTAAAAACAACCACAGAGCCATATGAAAACTCACGAATAAATAAAAGATTGCACTATGGAGTGACCATTAAGGCATTTGGTTTTTTCTGAAGTCACGGCCTGCTTTTTCCAAAGCATCTTTGACATCGACAGGTGGAACCCATGACAGCAAGGTTCTTGATTTTTTTGAATCTATTTCCAGGGAGCCGCACAGTTGCTGATAAACGGAATATTTACCCAGCATCTTAGCGCCACCAAGCAAAAACACATCAGGTACTGCAAATAATGGCGAACGAGTTTGCATACCCGATGCCAACGCTTTAATTATTTGCGGGGTAGACACTGACTGTGCATCCGATGCTAAAAATATCTCATTGGCAGCCAAGGGATGAGTCACACAGGTTTTGATAAAATCTACCAGGTTTTCTAACGCGACCATCGTCCGTGTGTTTTTTAATCCCGCCAGTGGCAATGGCATACCCGACGAAACTAATTTCAATAAACGTTTAAAATTACCCGGTGCATTGGCGCCATAAACCAAGGGAGGTCTTATGATCACCAAATCCATTGATTTGTTCGCACAAAGACTTTCTAGCCCTTGCTCAGCTTCCCACTTTGATACAGCATACATCGCCTGCGGAGCAGGCAAGCTAGATTCATCAAAAGCTTGTTCTAAAGTGCAACTACCATTAACACCAATGGAGCTAAGAAAAATAAATCTTTTAACGCCAGCATTAATCGCTTGTTCAGCCAACATTAATGTCCCTTCAACATTAACCTTTCGAAACTCGACCAAAGGATCGCTACTGATTTCAGATAAAACATGTGCGCGGGCAGCTAAATGAATGACAACATCGACGCCTTCAAGAATATTGCGCCACTCTCCAGCAGTAGAAGTATCGGTTACCTTGAAAAATACAAAATTCGTAGCCACGAGCTCCATTGAACTTCGGCCTGAGCCAACAACACTAACATCAGGTAGAGATATCAGTGCCTTGCACAAAGACACTCCTATGAAACCAGTTGCACCCGTAACTAGTATTTTCATGTTCTTTCTTCTAACACTAACTGATAAACATCAAGGGTCTTACGCAACATTAAATCAAACGTGAATTCTTGCTCAAATTTCTCGCGCGCTTTATAACCCATCGATTCTCTCTCTCCTTGAGACTGTAACAATCGTACGAATGCATTTCGTAAAGCCACCGTAAAATCACGGGGAACCAGTATGCCTGT
Source organism: Pseudomonas sp. PS01297 (assembly GCF_029959305.1). Lineage (NCBI taxonomy): Bacteria > Pseudomonadati > Pseudomonadota > Gammaproteobacteria > Pseudomonadales > Pseudomonadaceae > Pseudomonas > Pseudomonas sp. PS01297. Next base: position 62,204 of record NZ_JASCPQ010000012.1, on the reverse strand, counting down.
GACGTCGTCGTCAATAGACTCTGCTACCCCACCTACGTCTGAAGCTATAACTGGCAAGTTTGATCGCATGGCTTCCAGAATAGTCAGCGGAAGGCCTTCCCAATCAGAAATCAAAACAAATATATCTGAGTTGCCCAGGCGCACAGCAACATCCGAGCACGCACCTGAAAATGTAACTTTCTTTGCAATATTTAATTGTTCAGCAAGCAATACACATTTAGCGAGCTCAGGACCGTCGCCTACTAATTCCAAGTGCCAGTTTTTGATCTCAATATCCGCTAAGGCTTGTAGAACAGCTGTCTGATTTTTAGGCTTTTCAAAACGAGCAACCATAATGATATTTACAGTGGCGTCGTCAGAGCGTTTAGTCGTCGCTGGAGTGATTTCAGGGACACCATTGTGTATCGTGATTAGCATTTCCTCAGTTGCAACATTCTGAGAGAGAGCTAACTGTCGATCATATTCAGAGACAGTTATTATTTTATTAGAAATTTTAGAAAGTTGAGTTTCGATCCATCGATAGAACGCTTGCCTCTTTACGGATACACCTTCAGTAAATGCCCATCCGTGTGCTGTAAAAACGACGGGAATGGAAAGACTTTTAGCTGCTAACCTGCCGATAACACCTGCTTTTGACGAGTGAACATGAACAACATCAGGTTTGGTCAACTTAAAAAATTTACGCAACTCAAAAAAACAAAGAAGGTCTTTTACAACACTTATTTCCCTTAAAAGATTTCGCAGGCCATGGCACTTAAGCCCCAAGGATGCAGCTCGATCAAATAAAACACCGGTCTCCGATTCTGCCCCGACACCAATAACGACATCATGACCTTTCGCTTGAGCCCCTGCCGCCAAGTCAAGCAAGTGTACGCTAGCGCCACCCAATACATCTGAGCGCGTAATTACATATACTATTTTCAATCGACCACCTTTTAAAAAATCCTGCTCTTCAATGACTAAACACGGGTCAATGCTAGCGGACTATATAATCACGCCCTGTATATATCCAACCAAACACCAATAATTTTGTCGATCGAATAGTTATCAACGATTCGTTTTCGTGCTAAGCGCCCCATATTTTCAGCTTCGAAATGTGAAATATTCAAAGCATTAGTAATGGCATTCTTAAGTGCTAATGAATTTTGAGCGGGGACTAAATAACCACACTCACCCACAACCTCCTTAACACCTCCGCAATCCGTTACAACAACAACGCGCTCTGACGCCATGGCTTCGGCAACGACTAAACCAAAGCCTTCCCACGCAGACGACAGTACGTACAGATCGGCAGCATTATAAATGTTCGCTACATCTGATCGGACACCGAGGAACGCTATTTTGTGCGATAAATTCAACTGAATCACGAGATCAGTTAATTTCTGTCTTTCACTTCCTTCACCTACAATCCATAGCTTGGTATCAGTAAAGTCCTCAGATAACTGCGCAAAAGCGTTGATTAAATTTTCATAATCTTTTGCAGCCTCAAGCCTCCCAACAGCTACTATTAACTTATCTTCATCAGCGATACCGTTAACGTCTCTTAATCGCTGCCCTGATACCTTATCGGGTCTATAGAGCGTCGTATCAATACCATTTGAAACTTCAAAAATCCCACCTGGAGGGGCGGCTTTTTTTTGTTCAAATACCTTTACTGCTTCCAATGTCACATTGGTCATGGCATCGGTTAGCGAGTGGGTGAGACGGTATGCCAACATCCGAAGTTTTCCGCCCTCATTCGTGTTATGGGCAGTATTGATCAATTTCTTTATTGGGCAAACCAATCTAACAACACGTGACAGTAGGTTTGCATGAACCATATGAGCATGAACCACATCGGGGTCATATGCCCTGATAACTGACCGAAGTTTCAACGCGCCCTTTATAAAACCAGAGATTGTCTTCTCCAACTCTAATCCGATCAACTCGATCTCTTCGTGTTTGGGTCGCAGCAACACAGGCCCAGTCAAGTAGCAGATTTTAACAGTATGCCCTTGCTCGTAGAATCTATCGGCCAGATCGAGCACTTGGCGCTCAGCACCACCGACGCCAAGCCCAGTGATTAGGTAAAGTATTTTCATTTTAAGAAACGCGCTCTTTGGTCATGCTGAAAACTAGACATTGGACATACCTGATAAGACATTTTGTTTTTCTGACAGCACTTTTTTCACGCAGTATTTGATGCTTGTAATACACACCAAACCCGAGTGGGTTACGGCGTAACATGCTTGAAAAATTAGCGGAGTAACCGTCTTCCAAATACTCACACAAATAGAGAACCTTATTACCAAAAAACTTAATAATTCCCTCATCTGAAACTCTGTTCCAAATCAACAACTCTGGGACAAACTTCTCCCCCGCAAACACTGGAAACGGATGTTTTATTAATGCCATACGTTTGAATATATAAGCCAGATCACCTGCGTAATAATTTCCAGCCGCGGTGGGATTCATCACCGTCAGGTCTTCAGCTGATCCGTCGGGGAGACGACCTACAATGTTTCCTGAAAAAGCTTGTTTCCTGTAACAATAGCCAACTGTTGTTTTATCCCTATCGCTCGTTGCTGCAGCCGTGAATACCTCGACTGCATCCACCGTTAGGGCATCATCGCTATCAACAAAATAGACCCACGCACCGCTGCTGGCATGAACCCCTGAATTGATCGCAACATGTTTACCCGCATTTTTCTGCTTGATCACTCTCATGGGAAACGTAGCTTGCGCCTGAAAATCCTTTAGCAGACTCTCGGTTTCGTCAGTGCTGCCGTCATCTACCACCACCCATTCAAAGTCCAAGCGGGTTTGCTGGAGCAAACTGTCAAACAATCGTGGAAGTGTGTGAGCTCTGTTATAAGTAGCCGTAACAACTGTCAACATGCGCAACTCTCTACCCGTTTGATATTGATCGCAAACACTGCTAACGATATTGAAAAAACAATTTCCGACACTACAAATCCGTAAACAATACCTTTCAACTCAAACGTATAGGACAATAATGCCGCCAAGATCAAAGAAAAGACAGAGAAGAACATCAACAGAAAGCTTAAAATCCGATCTTTGCCGAGAGGCATAAATATTGTCAGCCCCATCGCCTGATTCATCATTCTGAATGGAATGATAAATACAAAAATTCGTAATATAACAATCGCTTCTTCAAAGCCTGGACCCAGCATCAAACGAATTAAATAATCCCCCAACACATAGATTATGGCTGCGCCTATCACGCCGGAAAAAAATAGACCTGCCACAATAAAACTGGAAAATTTCAAATTGAGCGTTGTGGATTGCAACAATTTTCGGCTCAAATAAGGATACAAGCCAATCAATATAGGCCCCACCAGCCCCACTGACGCTTTGATTATTTTTTCAGCTGGGGCAAACTTTGCCACTGCAGCCTGCCCACACATAACGCCGACCAACGCAGGACCGGCACTCATCATAATATTGTTTGAACTCTTGTATAAGAAACTGTGAAAACCATCTTTTATCTGGGCCAGGCCGCCTCTAAATTTAAACGAATAACCGCCGACTACCTTATACACCAGGTAAAAACCAACCACCGTGTTAAGCAATGCAAATGACGACATGATCATAAGCGCTTGGATTGCATCTTCAGGCTGAGAGATAAAAATAAACAGTACCAGCAACCCAACAAATCTCAAACAGACTTCAAAAATAACGGGGAATGTTATTTTTTCCAAACCCTGAAACAACCAAATACTGCTGAACCCAAATGCGAAGAAATACAGATATCCCCACACTGCCGCTTGCGGTTTGACATCGGCGTTAGTAACAAAAATAACAAGGACTGAGGCGATCACCATGCCGGTGGTCAAAATCACTTTTGCCGAGGTGATCTCATTATAAATATTGGACAATAATTTTTTATCACCGCCGCACAATGCAACTTGCCGAGCACCGCTCAACGAATAGCCATATTCCACGACAAGAGAGCATAACAATGCTGTTGTTTGTATCAGCAAGATATGCCCATACTCATCCACCCCGAGCGCCCTAGCTAAGATAGGGATTTCTAGAATGGGAATCAGATAGCTGACCAACTGAGCTACAAACAACAAGCTTACATTTTTTAACTGCAAAATCATGTTATGCCTCTACCTGGGTATCATCAGTCGCCAGCATGCGTCCAGAAAAGGTAGATAACAGAGAGACCATCAACGCCCATATCCCCCACTCAGAGAGCTCTGAACTGAAGGGATGAAGCATCATTAAAAAGGCATAACCCAATACTCCACCAAAGGCTGCAATCGAATACGCAAGATTTGCAACCGACGTGACACCTTGTAATCGATAGGTAATTAATTTCCCAAGGAAGAAAAATACGGGAGAGAACATGAGTATCGCCATCCCTATGAACCCCAATACTCCAATATCACCTAACGAAGAGAGATAAGCATTATGCACAACCATGTTTTCACCATCGACCAGCGTAGTGGCTGTACCGAATCCGCATCCGAACGGAAAACATTCCTGAACATGTAAAATCCCGTCTGACAGCATTTTTGTTCTTATTGGATCTCCTGCAGCAAGCCTGTTTAACACCAGCGGTTCTTCAGCATTGCTGAAAAACACGAACCCACCACTGTACAGTATCAACAAGCCTATGCCACACACGCCTAGCACCAATGAGCACAGAACGGCCGCTTTAGGTTTCAAGTATGCGCAGAGCACAACAAATAACAGCGCTATCACCGCAAGAATCAAAAATCCGGTTCGACTTGAGTCAGACTTCAACAAGAACAAACCGCCTAGCATGGCCAGCAGAGAAAGCATTTTATTCCCTGCCCCGAAAATCATTCCAGCAAACACAAAACCGACAAAAAATACGGGAGTTTTCCAAAGGACCCCTGGATAGGCAAATTGGCTGCCTTGACGCCCATCTCCCAACTCCACATAGAACTCGCGCAGGTAAAATTTAGATATCAAGAACATAAACAAGCCAATAGCAATACAGATCAGACTTATTTTATAGATATCCGCTCCGGCTAAATCACGGGCATTGATATAAATACAACAAAATGCCAATGCGATAAAAAACACTTTCACGCCCTGATAAATTGTATATTCATCCTGATTGATGATACCGCTCAGGAAAAACGACACTAGAATCAGAAAAAAACCTGTCATGTATACAAATAATTCAGCACTGATCGTTCGACCAAACTGACGCGATGAACACAAGAACCCTGCAAATATCACCGCACACCAAGCAACCCAATAACCGGCCGAACCAATGACAAATCGTACATCCCCCAACACGACCAACAGGCACGCTAATAAAATCACAAATACCGAAACTTTATCACTCTTCAACTTTGCCTCTCCGAATCAAAACACACAAAACACTTAATACCCAGCGTGCCCAGACTCCAGAAGATTTCTTATACGGGGAGTTTTACAAAAGCCGGTGCAGATTTGTCTTTGTCACTCAAATAATATTCAGCCAAGGTTGGCCATTGAATACCCAGATTAGCGTCGTCCCACACCACACTCCGCTCCGAATCCTTATTGTAATATTTGTCAACTTTATAACTGACGCACGTGTCTTCTTCCAAAGATAAAAACCCATGGGCAAACCCTGCAGGTATCCATACCATCTTTTTATTTACAGCACTCAATTCCAGTGCAAACCATTCGCCGTAACTTATTGAGTCAGGCCGCAGATCGACTGCCACATCAAAGACTGCTCCATGAAGAACGCTCACGAGTTTGCCTTGGGCATAGGGCTCGTGCTGATAATGCAATCCTCTTACCACACCCTTTTTCGAGCTAGACACATTATCCTGGACAAAATAGTCAGGACTATTTAAACCGAGTGCCAGTAAACCAGACTTAAAACCCTGTAGATTAAATATTTCCAAAAACCAGCCACGGTCATCCCTGAAAATATCAGGCTCAATAACCACTAACCCTGTAATAGATGTCGTCGTAAATTTCATGTATCACGCTTTTCCGTGAGCAAACGCAGGAGGTATTGCCCATAACCGGTTTTTTGAAACTTCACAGCCTGTCGTGCCAACTGCTCGGAGTCAATCCAACCAAAATTGAAAGCAATTTCTTCAAGGCATGCCACTTTTAAACCCTGCCGCTGCTCAATGGTTCGAACAAAACAACTCGCATCCAACAACGATTCATGGGTACCCGTATCTAACCATGCGAAGCCGCGCCCCAATATTTCAACTGTTAAACTACCCTGTTCTAAATAAAAACTGTTGATATCGGTGATTTCGAGTTCACCGCGTGATGAGGGTTTGATTTTCTTGGCAATATCCACAACTTGGTTATCATAGAAATACAGACCCGCCACGACATAGTTAGACTTCGGTTTCTCTGGCTTTTCCTCAATGCTGACGACTCGTCCAGCGTTATCGAATTCAACCACACCAAAGCGTTCAGGGTCAGAAACGTGATACCCAAATATTGTGGCCCCAGAAGGTTTTGACGTCGCTGCTTTCAGATTTTCTGAGAAGTAGTGCCCATAAAAAATATTGTCACCAAGAATCATGCAGACAGGATGATTACCAATAAACGTTTCCCCAATGATGAAGGCTTGCGCCAACCCTCCTGGCATAGGCTGTTGTTCATAACTCAACTCAATGCCGTATTGGCTGCCATCCCCCAGCAGTTTTCTGAAACAAAGCACGTCTTCAGGGGTTGTAATAATCAATATTTCACGGATACCCGCCAGCATGAGGACAGACAGCGGATAGAAAATCATGGGCTTGTCATAAATGGGCAACATTTGTTTGGACACCCCAAGTGTCAAGGGATACAAACGTGTACCTGCACCGCCAGCGAGGATGATGCCTTTACGTTGGAGGTTGGTCATGTAGCGAGTACTTCCTTAATTTTTCTGCGTACTCTTCCGGCCCCCTCAGGCACAGGAAAAGTCCTGCCTTCAAGCACGCTACCGCCCCAGGATTTATCGTTAATTTCCTGAGAACGGTTTTCCTTGGTCATGGCTAAGCTCCAGCCCTGATTTGCCTACCGAGTGGAAATACTCGTGACAGGCAAACTGATTTGCTGCTGACGGTTCATCAGGTTGATGAGCAGAATGACCCGCTCCTCGCCGTCCATAGACATGAATATGGACTCAATACCCGCGAAGCCTTGGTCAAGGATGGTGACTTTGTCGCCAGCATTAAATTTGGAGATGACGTGCGTATTTGCACGTGATTGTAGTTGAAGGATCAACTCGTGACTGACGGCCAATGGTCGCCCGCCAAATGCAACAACCCGCGCGACTCCACGGGTTGAGCGTAGGGGTGCCCAGTTGGCGCCTTCCGGCATGTTGATAAACAGATAGCCAGGGAACAAAGATTCTTTAACGCAGCTCAGCTGACCACGTAGCAACTTTTCACGTCGGCAAACCGGGCGTGAGCATTCGTAGCCTTGGCGCTGGAGATTTTCCTCTGCACGTTCGTCTTGTTTGGGCTTGCATTGCACCAGGTACCAGTCATCAGATTTCGGCGTGCTGGGATCAGGCGGTACTGGGGTGTTTGTTATTTGCATGGGGACTTCATTAATGGGTTCATCCGTGTTTACCATTTTGCTCTGCATCTGCGCATGGTAAGCCACTGGGTTCTTATCATGACTGCAATCAGCTTCGCGCAAGCGGCTCAGCGCCTGTCGGGACAAGGACATCGACAACTCTGTTTTGAGCGCGATACAGGCTCAACAGTTCCCTTGCCAATGCTTTCTTTGCCGGCTCATCACCGTGTACCAAACGTATCTCTTCAGGCCATTCAGTCATGCCTGAAACAAAGTTGAGCAAGTCTTGCTGGTCGGCATGGGCGGAATATCCACCCAATGTGCTGACGCCAGCATGGATCATACAGCGCTCACCTTCCAATTCAACAAAACCGCCTGACGGAGCGTATTTTTGTATAGCCGCCCCAGGTGTTCCCTTCGCCTGATACCCCGTAAAAAGCACATTATGCCGTTGGTCAGCCAACATCCTTTTCAGGTAATTGACTATGCGACCGCTGGAACACATCCCTCCTCCGGCGATGACGATTGCCGGACGCCCCGTGCTGGCCAGATAGTTAACGGTCTGCAAGTGCCGGGCATGGCTGTCGATAGTGATCAATTGCTCAAAATGCAAAGGTTTGCGTCCATGCCCCAGACGCACTTGCGCCTCTTCATTCCAATAATCGTGCAACTCACGATAGACCTTGGTTAGACGACTTGCTAACGGGGAATCAAGAATAACCGGTACTTGTGGCCATGTGATGGGAAGAAATTGATCGTCATCACATACAGCTTGCGCCGGCCCAAGCAACGCCTTGCGATGCAGGATATCTTCGATTTCGTAGAGTAGCTCTTGAGTACGGCCCATGCTGAATGCCGGTATCAATAACGTTCCATGATCAGCCAAAGCCCTGTCGATAGCGATTTCCAGGCGTTCTTGGCGGTTCAGACGATTTTCGCGTAAACGGTCGCCGTATGTGCTCTCAAGAATTAACACATCTGCTCTCTCGGGCGACACAGGCGCGGGCAAAAATGGCGAATGCGGAGCCCCCAAATCACCCGAAAAGACGATGCGTCGCGTCAACGCTGCCTGAGGATAATCAAGATCGCACTCCACATAGGCTGATCCCAGTATGTGACCTGCTCTCTGCAGCCTGATTTGAGCGCGCAGGTTATCTGTTTGCTCGATGTTGAACCAATGGCCAAAAGGCAGCGCAATCACTTGTTGGTGCACACGCTGTAAATATCGCTCGATGATCTTCGGCTCACGGCTCACCTCAAGCTTGAATGCATCTTCAAGTATCAATGGCAGCAATTTGGCTGATGGCTCACTGCACAGGATCGGCCCCTTGAATCCTGCAGCCAGCAAATGAGGAAGACGCCCCACATGGTCGGCATGGATATGGGTGATGACCAAGGCCTTTATGCCTTCAAGCGAAAAGTCGATTTGCGGGTACCGTGGGTTCCTGTCTAAAGCGATACGTTCGTCACTGCCTTGAAAAAGCCCGCAGTCGATCAGAATACTGCTCTGGTTTGTCATCTGTAATTGATGACACGAGCCTGTGACGCCGTTGATGGCACCATGATGTTTTACAATCGGATATGCCATGTACTGCTCTCGCCAGTCAGACCTAGGGGCATTCGACATACGAGCTTTAGAATCTGCGCGCAGCCAACGAATCTCGCATCAACACAATCAAGGCCCCTGCCGCACAACCAAAAGCCACACCCAGAACTACAAACAAGATTTTCCTGGGTTTGATAGGACTCAGAGGTTCCAGTGCTTTACGGTCAATTGCCACTAACTGAATACCACTGAAATCAAGATTGCCAGCCTTACCCAAGCGTGAAATTTCAGCTCGAAAGGGCTGTACCCCATTCAGGAAAACCTCTTCATTTTCACGCTGTTCAAGCACTTCAACTTCACGATTATTTTGTAGCATCCACATTTCACGCGCGATGTGAGCGATACGCACCTCAGTGAAGTCATCACTGTTACGCTTCAACAATGCAGAGCGTTCCGCTTCGAGGATCTCGACCCCCATAAAATAAAGTGGGATCTGCTGATTATTGATCTCGGTGTACATGGTAGGCCCTTCACCCGCGCGAGAACTCTCAGCCAAACCCGAAGGCGTCGTTGGCTTTTGAATCCCCAGCGATTGAGCAATATCGATGGCCTCCTTTAATTGAGCAATTCGATCCCTTCGCCCAACCTTGAGCTGCTTACGCAGCGCGACAAGTTCGTCCTGCAATTGCGAACGCTGCACGCCATCGGCCTCCAGCAATGTTGCAATGCGGGCTTGCTTGCTCACGTCATATTCAGCGCGAGCCGCGTCGATGCTGCCCTCAAGCTCCACAAGACGGTTCTCGATGATGATTTTTAGGTCAGCTTCGATCCGTTTACGCTCCACTTCAATTGCATATTCAACGAAGCCATTGAGAATTTGTGCACCGTCAACGCCTTCGGGATAGTTCAGCTCCAGGCGAATAAGAGCATTTCTCGACCCGTCCTTGCTGATAGAAGGCGTGATCACCTTCAACGAAGCTCTATTGAAAGACTCAAAGCTCTGCTCAAGCGTAACGCCTGGCCGCTGCAAATAACTGAACAGTGCCTGATTCGCTTTAAAAAAACCTAAGCGCACTCCATATGACTCAAGAGCTGAGCCCACTCTTGTCAGTGCCTCATCGGGAGGAAGTGTGTATACACCTGAACGATTAAGTGCATCCAGCGCATTAAGCGCAACCGGACGAAGCACGCTGGCAACCTGATACTCAGATGTGACGAGCCTGGTATAGGTATAAGCAGACAAACCAAAGAGTGTGCCCAGTAGCAGAATCAGACGCCTGCCCTGCCAAATCAGTTTGTAAATGCCAAAAATATCGATGTTATGCCTTGAGACGGCACTGGAAACAGAGGAAGTATTGCTCACCAACAAAGCCTGCTTTCAATGAAACATGGCGGGCTCGGTTGCAGGGATATTCATTGCTGGACAGCAGGTGTGTAAATCAGAGCACCTGAATAAGCAGGGAAATAGCTGGCAATCGAGGATTGGCCGTATTCTGCATGCATTACCAAGGCGTACATAGAATACGAAGCCTGACTTTCTGTAGGATTTTTCCTATGAAAAGCGACTACTACCAACCAAGGAGGCGCTCCTTGCCCCGATGCATCAAGCTCTTTGTTTTTAAGGCTGCAACACGCTGCGCTTCAATCTGGCAGCCTTTCGCTTGTATGCAATAAAGCCCATTGCAGGCCCAATCAGCATGCCGAGCAGCAATGCGCCGATAAAAAACAGTGAAGCTGGCAGCTCAGGTGTACGCCACCCTAGAAAAACCAAAGACGTGGGCTGCTGGTTTTCGAGAATGAAAATCATCGTCCCGAAAATAACTACCAGCGCAAAAGCCACCAGAACTGCACGCTTAACGCTACTCATCTGTAACTCCCATGTCCTTAAGGATTAAATATCGTCTTCCTCATCTTCGTTCACTCGATCCCGTAGCTCTTTGCCCGGCTTGAAATGAGGAACAAATTTACCGTCGAGACTTACAGACTGGCCGGTCTTTGGGTTACGGCCGACCCGTGGTGCACGGTAATGCAGCGAAAAACTACCAAAGCCACGGATTTCAATTCGATCTCCGGTCGCCAGGCACTGTGACATTTGTTCAAGCATGGTCTTGATAGCCAGCTCTACATCTTTGGATGAGAGTAGCCCTTGATGGGTGACAATTCGTTCGATCAACTCCGACTTCGTCATATTTTTCCCTTCTTTTTCAAGCAGCTAGATCAGCGCTCCAAAGGTTTTAGCATGATCAATCGAATTTGAACAGCCCAGATCTTGACTTATCTTTGCAGACCTCTGCGCATTTGCTCAGGTATGCCTGTCATACCTGTCAACCATCACTTCAGATGCAGCGCACCATCAACCTGCCCAACATGCGCGCAGAGAGCTCCTGACCGGTAATTGAGACAGATACCGTATACAGGAGCCGAGCACCACAAAAACCTCCAGAATCGCGTCGTACTGGCTCTGTATGCTTTATGCCTAAGAAAACAATACTCAAATCGCAGGCACAAAAAAGGGCGACCTAAGTCGCCCTTTTTCTATGGCCAATCAGAACTTAGTTCTGTTTTTCCATTTGTGCACGCAGCAGGTCGCCCAGAGTGGTCGGACCAGCAGCGATCTCAGAGGTAGCTGGCTTGTCGCGCAGGCTCTGGATTGCTTCCTTCTCGTCTTCAACGTCTTTCGACTTGATGGACAGTTGGATTACGCGGCTCTTGCGATCAACGCTGATGATCTTGGCTTCTACTTCTTCGCCTTCTTTCAGAACGTTACGCGCGTCTTCGATGCGGTCACGGCTGATTTCGGAGGCTTTCAGAGTTGCTTCGATATCGTTGGCCAGAGTGATGATGGCGCCTTTAGCGTCAACTTCTTTCACGATGCCCTTAACGATTGCGCCTTTGTCGTTCTCTTGTACGTACTCGGAGAACGGATCGCTTTCCAGCTGCTTGATACCCAGGGAGATACGCTCACGCTCTGGATCAACAGACAGGATAACGGTGTCAAGCTCGTCGCCCTTCTTGAAACGACGTACAGCTTCTTCGCCCACTTCGTTCCAGGAGATGTCGGACAGGTGAACCAGGCCGTCGATGCCGCCGTCCAGACCAATGAAGATACCGAAATCGGTGATCGACTTGATGGTGCCGGAGATTTTATCGCCCTTGTTGAACTGGCCAGAGAAATCTTCCCATGGGTTAGATTTGCACTGCTTGATGCCCAGGGAGATACGACGACGCTCTTCGTCGATGTCCAGAACCATAACTTCCACTTCGTCGCCGACTTGTACGACTTTCGAAGGGTGGATATTTTTGTTGGTCCAGTCCATTTCAGAAACGTGTACCAGACCTTCAACGCCTTCTTCCAGCTCAGCGAAGCAGCCGTAGTCGGTCAGGTTGGTTACACGAGCGGTAACGCGAGTGCTTTCTGGGTAACGGGCTTTGATAGCAACCCATGGATCTTCGCCCAGTTGCTTCAGGCCCAGGGAAACACGATTGCGTTCGCGATCGTACTTCAGAACCTTGACATCGATCTCGTCGCCAACGTTGACGATTTCGGAAGGATGCTTGATGCGCTTCCAGGCCATGTCAGTGATGTGCAGCAGGCCATCAACGCCACCCAAGTCGACGAATGCGCCGTAGTCGGTGAGGTTTTTGACGATACCTTTAACTTGCTGACCTTCTTGCAGGGATTCCAGCAGAGCTTCACGCTCAGCCGAGTTCTCTGCTTCAAGTACGCTGCGACGCGAAACAACAACGTTGTTGCGCTTCTGGTCAAGCTTGATGACCTTGAATTCCAGCTCTTTGCCTTCCAGGTGCGTGGTGTCGCGCACTGGACGAACGTCAACCAGAGAACCTGGCAGGAACGCACGGATGCCGTTAACGTCGACAGTGAAGCCGCCTTTAACCTTACCGTTGATAACGCCCTTGACCACTTCTTCAGCTGCGAAGGCTGCTTCCAGAACGATCCAGCATTCAGCGCGCTTGGCTTTTTCACGGGACAGCTTGGTTTCGCCAAAGCCGTCTTCGACCGCGTCCAGCGCAACGTGAACTTCATCACCGATGTTGATGTTCAGTTCGCCAGCGTCGTTGTGGAACTGCTCCAGCGGGATGAGGCCTTCAGACTTCAAACCAGCGTGAACGGTAACCCAACCAGCTTGGTAATCGATATCAACGATGATAGCGGTGATGATCGAGCCAGCCTGAAGATTCAGGGTTTTTAGGCTTTCTTCAAACAGTTCTGCAAAGCTTTCGCTCATTTTAATTCCTGTTGATCAAGGGCGAAGGAATACGCCCATCTGCCACATTCCAGACAATGTGGGTTACGTTCATATAAAAGAAGGCATGCAGGACTATTTCTGGTCTCCTGCACGCGTTCTTGGTCATCCGGCGAGATCGCGAAGGGCGATTTCACTCTTGATGCGTTCTAACACCTGCTCGATGGATAACTCCGTGGAGTCAAGCTGTATGGCATCAGCCGCCGGCTTTAGCGGGGCTATTGCACGCTGCGTGTCACGCTCATCACGGGCACGTATCTCATCCAACAGACGCGGGAGACTAACATCATCCCCCTTGGCCTTCAACTGCAAGTAACGGCGACGGGCCCTCTCCTCGGCGCTGGCCGTCAGGAAAATCTTCAGCGGCGCCTCAGGAAAAACCACTGTTCCCATGTCGCGACCGTCGGCAACCAGCCCCGGAAACTCCCTGAATGCACGCTGACGCTGCAGCAAAGCCTCGCGAACAGCGGGTAACGCCGCCACTTGCGATGCACCCTTAGCAACCGTCTCATTACGAATAGCCAGCGTGACGTCTTCACCTTCAAGCACGATCCGCGCCGACTTACCTTCCGTCGCCCCGACGAACTGCACGTCAAGGTGAGCCGCCAACTGACTTAACAACGCTTCGTTATCGAGCGCGACACCATGATTAACAGCAGCAAACGCCAGCAAACGGTACAAGGCGCCAGAATCCAGCAATGCCCAGCCCAAATGCTCGGCCAGGCGACCTGCAACGGTGCCCTTGCCCGAACCGCTAGGTCCGTCGATGGTGATGACTGGCGCCACCGACATCACGACTGCGCCTCTTGCGCCACACGAATACCGACCTGCTTGCACAGCGCCAGGAAGTTCGGGAAAGACGTCGCGACGTTAGCGCAATCGTGAATACGGATTGGCGCCGTAGCACGCAGCGAAGCAATGCTGAATGCCATCGCAATACGGTGGTCGCCATGACCATGAACCTCACCGCCACCGATGGAGCCGCCATCAATAATGATGCCGTCCGGGGTCGGTTCGCATTTGACGCCCAAGGTCAGCAAGCCGTCAGCCATCACCTGGATACGGTCCGACTCCTTGACCCGCAGCTCTTCGGCGCCGCGCAGAACAGTACGACCTTCAGCCACCGCCGCAGCCACGAACAGCACCGGGAACTCATCGATGGCCAATGGCACCAGCGCTTCCGGGATATCGATGCCTTTAAGCTTGGCAGCCCGTACACGCAGGTCTGCCACCGGCTCGCCACCCACTTCGCGCTGGTTTTCGAGGGTGATGTCAGCACCCATCAAGCGCAAGATGTCGATCACGCCTGTACGAGTAGGGTTGATACCTACGTGCTCAAGTAACAGGTCCGAACCTTCAGCAATAGAAGCCGCTACCAGGAAGAACGCAGACGACGAGATATCGCCTGGCACTTCGATATGCGTCGCCTTGAGCTTGTGGCCCGATTCGACCGACGCCGTAGGTCCGTTGACGCTGACCGGGTAACCAAAACCACGCAACATGCGCTCGGTGTGATCGCGGGTTGGCGCTGGCTCAGTGACAGAGGTCGTGCCTTCGGCATACAAACCCGCCAGCAACAGGCAGGACTTCACCTGGGCACTGGCCATTGGCAATGTGTAGTTCACACCTTTGAGCGCGTGACCGCCACGAATGGTCATGGGCGGGCGACCCTCAGCCGCCGTTTCAATCACAGCGCCCATTTCACGCAGCGGGTTGGCCACACGGTTCATTGGGCGCTTGGTCAGCGATGCATCACCGGTCAGCGTCGTGTCAAAGCTCTGTGCGGCCAAAAGACCCGACAACAAGCGCATCGACGTACCCGAGTTACCCAGATATATGGGCCCGGGCGGCGCTTTCAAGCCATGAAGGCCAACGCCGTGAATGGTCACGCGCCCCTGGTGCGGTCCTTCAATGACAACGCCCATGTCACGGAACGCCTGCAACGTTGCCAGAGCGTCTTCGCCCTCAAGAAATCCTTCAACCTGCGTCGTGCCCTCAGCCAACGAGCCGAGCATGATCGAGCGGTGAGAAATGGACTTGTCGCCTGGCACACGGATTTGGCCAGTTACAGTGCCACCTGGTTCAGCCAGGAAAATCAGATCATTTGAATTCATAGGGTCCACATATGCCCGGCGGGCCAGGATTTTACTGAAATGCTCTCGAGCAACCCGGGCGCGGGTAAAAACGCCCAGCAATTGATGCCCGTCCCCTGCATCGACCGCGTCGCGCAAGGCGTCGAGGTCGCTACGAAATGTATCCAATGTGCGCAGCACCGCCTCGCGGTTAGCGAGGAAGATGTCATGCCACATTACCGGCTCGCTCCCGGCGATTCTTGTGAAATCGCGGAAGCCCCCCGCAGCGTACCGAAAGATCTCCAGATTCTCATTGCGCTTGGCAAGCGAATCGACCAACCCAAACGCCAGCAGGTGCGGCAGATGACTGGTTGCAGCGAGGACTTCGTCGTGGCGTTCGACCTGCATGTGTTCTACATCTGCACCCAGTGCGCGCCATAGCGCATCGACCAGGGCCAGCGCAGCAGGATCGGTTTCAGCCACAGGCGTCAAAATGACTTTGTGCCGCTCGAACAGGCTGGCATTTGAAGCCTCGACACCGCTTTGCTCAGACCCGGCAATAGGATGACCCGGCACGAAACACGCCGGCATGGCACCAAACGCCTGAGCAGCAGCGCGCACCACGTTACCCTTGGCACTGCCGACATCGGTCAATACCGCGTGGCCCAGATCAATGCCCGCCAACAAGCCGAGCATTTTCTCCATGGCCAGAATTGGCACGGCCAACTGAATAACGTCGGCGCCACGGCAAGCCACCGCCAGCTCAGCTTCACAGCGATCAACCACACCCAGCTCGACTGCCAGGGCTCGCGACTTCGGGTTCAGATCAACACCGACCACCTCGCCACACAAGCCACTTTCACGTATACCTTTAGCGAAAGAGCCACCAATCAGGCCCAATCCTACAACCACCAGCCGACCTACAATAGGCGCAACAGGTTTCAGCGATATAACATCAACCACGAGCAAGAACCTTGGCCAGCGCCTCAAGCAAGCGGGTGTTTTCCGCTGGCAGACCAATGGTGATACGCAAGTGATTCGGCATGCCGTAGTTGGCCACCGGACGCACAATTACGCCTTCACGCAACAAGCCTTGATAAACCGGCGCTGCAACCTGCCCCAGATCCACCGCAATAAAATTGCCTTTGGAGGGAATCCACTGCAAGCCCAACTCACGGAAGCCGTCTTGCAACTGCTGCATGCCCCCCTCGTTGAAGCGGCGGCTTTCGGCCAGATAATCGGCATCTTGCAGCGCAGCGCAGGCCGCGGCCAGCGCCAGGCTGTTGACGTTAAATGGCTGGCGAACGCGGTTCAACACGTCAGCCACCACAGCGCTCGACAACCCGTACCCTACCCGCAAGGCGGCCAGGCCGTATGCCTTGGAGAAGGTTCGCGAGACCAGCAAGTTAGGGTAAGCCGACAAAAACTCCACGCCATCCGGCAATTCACTGCCTTCAGCGTATTCGATATACGCCTCGTCCAGAACCACCAGCACGCGCTCAGGCACATCCTGCAAAAACTCGTTGAGCGCATCGGCGCTGAACCAGGTACCCGTCGGATTGTTCGGGTTGGCTAGGAACACCACACGTGTGTTCTCGTCTATCGCCCCCAGCATGGCTGGCAAGTCATGGCCCCAGTCTTTGGCCGGGACAACATGCGCCGTCGCGCCAATGGCCTGGGTCACGATCGGATACACCGCAAACGCATGCTCGCTGAACACGGCATTCAGGCCTGGCGCCAGGTACGCACGAGCAACCAGTTCCAGGATATCGTTGGAACCATTGCCCAGCGTCACTTGATTCAGTTGCACGCCAGTTTGCTCAGCCAGCAAGGTTTTCAGGGCGAAACCGTTGCCGTCTGGATAACGCGTCAACTCAGCCAGTTCTTCACGAATGGCCGCCAGCGCCTTGGGGCTTGCACCCAAAGGGTTTTCATTGCTGGCCAGTTTGACGATGGTCGCCGGATCAATATCCAGCTCACGCGCCAGCTCGTCCACAGGCTTGCCCGGGACGTATGGCGAAAGTTGCTGCACGCCCGGCTGTGCCAGGG
This sequence comes from Pseudomonas sp. PS01297, assembly GCF_029959305.1. Classification (NCBI taxonomy): domain Bacteria; kingdom Pseudomonadati; phylum Pseudomonadota; class Gammaproteobacteria; order Pseudomonadales; family Pseudomonadaceae; genus Pseudomonas; species Pseudomonas sp. PS01297. Next base: position 44,760 of record NZ_JASCPQ010000012.1, on the reverse strand, counting down.
CGAGGAAATCACCGCTCATATAAACCGCCTCAGAGAACCGCTTTCGGATAGGAGCCCAGCACTTTGAGCGCTACGGCTTCCTGACTGATCTGCTCCAGCACACTTTTGACCAACGGGTCGCGGTGGTGGCCTGCAAAATCAATAAAGAACACATAGGTCCACTTACCACTGCGCGATGGACGCGTCTCGATACGCGTGAGGTCGATGCCGTTTTCATGGAATGGCACCAATAGCTCATGCAGCGCACCGGGACGGTTGCTCATCGACACGATAATCGAGGTTTTGTCGTCCCCGGTCGGCGGCACTTCCTGGTTGCCAATCATCAAGAAACGCGTGGAGTTATCCGGGCGATCTTCGATTTTTTCAGCCAGACGGGTCAGACCGTACAGGCCTGCCGCCATGTCGCCAGCAATGGCAGCGGAGTTCCACTCGCCCTTGACCCGCTTGGCTGCCTCGGCGTTGCTCGACACGGCAATGCGCTCAACGTTCGGGTAGTGCGCGTCCAGCCATTTGCGGCACTGGGCCAACGACTGGGCATGCGAATAGATACGGCTGATGCTGTCAGTCTTGGTGTTTTCGCCCACCAGCAGGTGGTGATGGATACGCAGCTCAACTTCGCCGCAGATCACCATATCGTGCTCAAGAAAGCTGTCCAGCGTATGGTTAACAGCGCCTTCGGTGGAGTTCTCTACCGGCACCACACCAAAGTTCACCGCCCCCGCCGCCACTTCACGGAACACTTCATCAATCGCAGCCATCGGCTTGCTGATGACCGCGTGACCAAAGTGCTTCATGGCCGCAGCTTGGGTAAAGGTGCCTTCAGGGCCCAGATAAGCCACTTTCAGCGGCTGCTCCAATGCCAGGCAAGAAGACATGATTTCGCGGAACAACCGCGCCATTTCTTCGTTGCCCAACGGGCCCTTGTTGCGCTCCATCACACGCTTAAGGACCTGAGCTTCACGCTCAGGACGGTAAAAGACCGGCACTTCGCCTTCAGCCAGCGACGCCATCTTGACCCGTGCCACTTCCTGAGCGCAGCGGGCACGCTCACTGATCAGCTCCAGAACCTTCTCGTCCAGGCTGTCGATACGCAGGCGCAAGGCCTTGAGTTCTTGCTCGGACATTAGCCGTGTTCCTTCTCGAACTCTGCCATGTAAGCCACCAGCGCATTCACTGCGTGGATGTCCACGGCGTTATAGATCGACGCGCGCATGCCGCCTACCGAGCGATGGCCTTTGAGGTTCAACAGGCCGCGAGCTTCAGCACCCGCCAGGAATGGCTTGTCGAGACGATCGTCAGCCAGACGGAACGGCACGTTCATCCACGAGCGGTCAGTCTTGTTGATCGGGTTGCTGTACAAGCCACTGGCATCGATGAAGTCATACAAGGTGCGCTTTTTAACTTCATTGAGCTTACCGATGGCCTCAACGCCACCCTGCTCTTTCAGCCACTCAAACACTAGGCCAGACAAGTACCAGGCCAGCGTTGGCGGGGTGTTGTACATCGAGCCATTATCAGCGGCGACCTTGTAATCCAGCATGGTCGGGCAGAACGAGCGGGCACGCCCCAGCAGGTCTTCGCGAACGATGTTCACCACGATACCGCTTGGGCCGATGTTCTTCTGCGCGCCAGCGTAGATCATGCCGAAACGGGAAACGTCGACTGGACGCGACAGGATGTCCGAGGACATATCGGCAACCAGTGGAACGTCGCCGGTTTGCGGAATCCAGTCAAACTCCAGGCCGCCGATGGTTTCGTTCGGCGCATAGTGAACATAGGCCGCGTCTTTGGAGAGGTTCCACTCGTTCTGGCCAGGAATCGCAAAGTAATCGTAGTTCTTGGCGCTGGCAGCCACGTTGATGTGGCCATAGCGTGCCGCTTCTTCGATGGCTTTTTGCGACCAGATGCCGGTATCGATGTAATCCGCCGAGCCATTTTCAGGCAGCAGATTCAACGGGATCTGGGCAAATTGCTGGCTTGCGCCGCCTTGCAGAAACAGGACTTTATAGTTCGAGGGAATAGACAGCAGGTCGCGCAGATCCTGCTCAGCCTTGGTTGCAATGGACACGAACTCATCGCTGCGATGGCTCATTTCCATAACCGAGAGGCCCTTGCCATGCCAGTCGAGCAACTCAGACTGGGCACGCAACAGGACGGCTTCAGGAAGCGCAGCAGGACCTGCGCAGAAGTTATAGGCTCGTTTGCTCACATCCACTCTCGCTCTGATTTGGTGGGTCATGCAATAAATCAACAAGAGCTGCACCGCATGGCAAAGCGGCAATCTGTTCTGTGCACACCGGTCTGGCGACTCAAAAATCAGTGCCTCGCTACACGTTGCAGCCCCAACACATACAACAAGGGGGCGAATCTTCATCCGCCCCCTGTGTGTCCGCTTATTCCTGCGGTTCTTCTTCGTCAGCGCCAGTCTCTAGCGGCTGCTCGGCGTCAACGCCATCCTGGATGGCCTCGCCCTCGAGCTCAACGTCATCGTCGAGTTCTTCGCCTTCCACTTCCGAAGGCTCTTGCACCCGCTCAAGCCCGACCAGCTTTTCATCGCTGGCCAGTTTGATCAAGGTAACGCCCTGGGTGTTACGACCCAGGCTCGACACTTCGTCAACACGTGTACGCACCAACGTCCCCTGGTCAGAAATCAGCATGATTTCTTCGCCATCCTGAACCTGAACAGCGCCAACCAGGCGACCGTTACGCTCGTTGCTGACCATGGCAATAACGCCTTGACCGCCACGCTTGTACTCAGGGAACTCACTGATCGCCGTACGCTTGCCGTAGCCACGCTCGGACGCTGTGAGGATCTGGCTGCCTTCTTCCGGGATCAACATCGAGATCAGCTTTTGACCTTCTGGCAGACGCATGCCGCGAACACCACGGGCCGTACGACCCATCGCACGTACGTCAGACTCTTTAAAGCGAGTCACCTTGCCACCGTCGGAGAACAGCATGACTTCGCGCTCGCCATCGGTAATGGCGGCGGAGATCAGAATATCGCCTTCGTCCAGCTCCAGCGCGATCAAACCGACGCTGCGCTGACGACTGAAGGCCACCAGCGGGGTCTTCTTGACGGTACCGTTGGCGGTTGACATGAAGATGAACGGTGCCTTCTTCTTGTCCGCTGCCTTGATGCGCGCCTTGCGCTCATCTTCGGTTTCGTTGCTGTTTTCGACGTCTTCTACATCAGCCTCGGTGCCTTCGGCTTCTTCTTCATCAGCCTGACGCTTCATGGCTTCGAGATCGACCGGCAGCATGGTGGTGATGTATTCACCCTCGCTCAGCGGCAACAGGTTGACCAGCGGACGACCGCGCGCGGCACGGGACGCTTCTGGAATTTCGTAAGTCTTGAGCCAGTACACCTTGCCCTTGCTGGAGAACAGCAACAGCGTAGTGTGGCTGTTGGCTACCAGCAGGTGAGCGATGTAGTCCTCATCCTTCACGCCAGTGGCCGACTTGCCTTTACCGCCACGACGCTGAGCCTGGTACGCAGCCAACGGCTGGGTCTTGGCATAGCCACCGTGGGAGATGGTTACCACACGCTCTTCTTCCGGAATCATGTCGCCCAGTGTCAGGTCGAGACGATGATCCAGAATTTCGGTACGGCGCACGTCGCCGTATTCCGCACGAATGACTTCCAGCTCTTCGCGGATCACTTCCATCAAGCGCACAGCGCTGTTGAGGATGCGGATCAGCTCGCCGATCTGGTTCAGAATCTCTTGGTACTCAGCCAGCAGCTTCTCGTGCTCAAGACCGGTCAAACGGTGCAGGCGCAATTCAAGAATAGCCTGAGCCTGTTCTGGCGACAGGAAGTACTTGCCGTCGCGCAGACCATATTGCGGGTCAAGGTTTTCAGGGCGGCATGAGTCGGCACCGGCACGTTCAACCATCGCCACTACCGCCGTCGACTCCCAAGGGGTGCTGATCAGCGCTTCCTTGGCTTCAGATGGCGTAGGAGACGCTTTGATCAGCGCAATCACCGGGTCGATGTTGGACAGTGCAACGGCCTGACCTTCAAGGATATGGCCACGCTCACGGGCTTTACGCAGCTCGAAGACGGTACGACGGGTCACCACTTCACGACGGTGACGCACGAACGCTTCAAGCAGGTCCTTGAGGTTCAGGATGCGCGGACGGCCGTCGATCAGGGCAACAATGTTGATCCCGAACACGCTTTGCAGCTGGGTCTGTGCATAGAGGTTATTGAGAATAACCTCAGGCACTTCACCACGACGCAGCTCGATCACAACACGCATGCCGTCTTTGTCGGACTCGTCACGCAGCTCGGTGATGCCTTCGAGCTTCTTCTCTTTAACCAGTTCAGCGATCTTCTCGATCAGACGCGCCTTGTTCAACTGGTAAGGCAGCTCAGTGATCACGATCTGCTGACGGCCGCCAACCTTGTCGATGTCTTCGATAACCGAACGGGCGCGCATGTAAATGCGACCACGGCCAGTGCGATAGGCTTCGATGATGCCGGCACGGCCGTTGATGATGGCCGCTGTTGGAAAATCCGGGCCCGGGATGAACTGCATCAGTTCGTCGACGCTCAACTCCGGGTTGTCGATCAACGCCAGGCAGCCATCAATGACTTCACCCAGGTTGTGCGGCGGGATGTTGGTGGCCATGCCCACAGCAATACCGCTGGAGCCGTTGACCAACAAGTTGGGAATACGCGTTGGCATGACCGCCGGGATCAGTTCAGTGCCGTCATAGTTCGGCACCCAATCCACGGTTTCTTTATGCAAGTCGGCCAGCAGTTCGTGAGCCAACTTGGTCATGCGCACTTCGGTGTATCGCATGGCAGCGGCGTTGTCGCCGTCAACCGAACCGAAGTTACCCTGACCGTCTACCAGCAGGTAGCGCAGGGAGAATGGCTGAGCCATTCGAACGATGGTGTCGTAAACGGCCGTATCACCATGCGGGTGATACTTACCGATAACGTCACCGACCACACGGGCAGATTTCTTGTACGGCTTGTTCCAGTCGTTACTCAGTTCGCTCATCGCAAACAGCACACGCCGGTGCACGGGCTTCAAGCCATCGCGCGCATCAGGCAGTGCCCGGCCGACAATTACGCTCATTGCGTAGTCGAGGTAGGACTGTTTCAGCTCGTCTTCGATATTGACCGGGAGGATTTCTTTGGCCAGTTCGCCCATGAGAAGCCTGATTCCTTTTTCGGGTGAAACTTCGCCACATCCATTCGGGACGAACGAAGCTCGCCGCCGCTGGCCACGTGCCACGCAACGACTTACGACAAATCAACGAGTTAACCTACGGATTTGCGCAGTAAGGGCAACCCTTGCAGGGCACCCCGGAAACCGCCGGATGTTATCACAATCGCCGCCACGCACCTATCCCCCAGATGCGCATGGAGCATAGTAATTGGACCGATTGCAGGCTTGAGCGTGTCCAGAGGGACTCTGAGCCCACTTGAGGGGCCCTGCCACCCAGGTTTTTAGTGAGCACCGAAGGCTGCGATAGGCGCCGCAGGCCTTCGTTTGTATCATCTGGCAATAAGGGGGGGAGCCTGCGTCAGCGCATCAATGCAACCGCTTGCGGCACATCAATTGCGCCATTTTGGCAGCGTCCGGGCGCTCAACAATGCCCTTCTCGGTCACGATCACGTCAATCAGGTCTGCCGGGGTCACGTCAAACACCGGATTGAACGCCTGAACGTCCGCGCCGACACGCTTGCCACCCACTTCCAGCAATTCACTGCCGTTACGCTCTTCAATCGGGATGTCTTCGCCGCTGGCCAGATCCATGTCGATGGTTGAACTCGGCGCAACCACCATAAAGCGCACACCGTGGTGCATGGCGTTGACCGCCAACTGATAGGTGCCGATCTTGTTTGCCACGTCACCGTTGGCGGTAATCCGGTCAGCGCCGACAATCACCCAGGTCACGCCCTTGGTTTTCATGATATGGGCTGCGGCCGAGTCCACGTTCAAAATCACCGGGATCCCTTCGTTGGCCAGTTCCCAGGCAGTCAGGCGCGAGCCTTGCAGCCACGGCCGGGTTTCATCGGCATACACCTGCTCGATCATGCCCTCGATCCATGCGCCGCGAATCACCCCCAGTGCCGTGCCAAAGCCGCCGGTTGCCAGCGCTCCGGTGTTGCAGTGGGTCAATACGGTTTGAGCATTGCCCTGATGGCGACGAATCACATCGACACCCAACTGCGCCATCGTCAGATTGGCCTCGCGGTCGCTCTCATGGATCGCGACGGCTTCGTCTTCCAGCGCCTGCAGCGCATCGGCGTTGTCTTTGCAGCGCTCCAGACGGTCGCGCATGCGGTTAAGCGCCCAAAACAGGTTCACTGCGGTCGGTCGCGAGTTCGCCAGCAGGGAAAAATCCTGCTCCAGCGCCGCCACCCAGTCACCGCCTGCCGCCTTGCGATCACGCGCCGCCAGCACTACGCCATAGGCCGCCGCAATACCAATCGCCGGGGCGCCACGCACCACCATGTCACGAATGGCCTGGGCAACCCCGTCAGCGCCGGTATAGGCCAGCCAGTTCTCTTCAAAAGGCAAAATGCGCTGATCCAGCAGATGCAGGGCTTCACCCTGCCAATCAATGGCCTTTACCTTTTCAGCGGCCAACAGTCGATCGCGCATGACTTCCCCTATCACCCTGATACAAAACCGCCGATTATAGCGAGCCCGCCCCCAAGACGCTCGGGTATACTTCGCGTCCTTTTTATAATGCACCGGAAGTCGTTTTTGATGCCAACCCAGCCCCTGACCTTCGACTTATTGCTGCTCCCCACCTGGCTCGTACCTGTTGAACCCGCCGGAGTCGTACTCAAGGACCATGCTGTGGGCATCCAGGACGGACGCATTGTATTCATGGGGCCACGCCACCTCGCCGAAAAACACACCGCCCTTGAAACCCGCGAACTCCCCGAAATGCTGCTCAGCCCGGGGTTGATCAACGCTCACGGTCACGCGGCAATGACGTTGTTCCGCGGCATGGCCGATGACCTGCCCCTGATGACCTGGCTGGAAAACCATATCTGGCCGGCCGAGGCCAAGTGGGTCGATGAGGCGTTTGTTCGCGACGGCACCGACCTGGCCATAGCCGAGCAGATCAAAGGCGGCATCACCTGCTTCAGTGACATGTATTTTTTCCCCAAGGTGGCCAGCGAGCGCGTGCACAACAGCGGTATCCGCGCACAAATTGCCTTCCCCATCCTGGACTTCCCGATTCCGGGCGCCAGCACCGCAGACGAATCCCTGCGCCAGGCGGTAGAACTGTTTGGTGATTTGAAATACCACCCGCGCATCAAAATCGCGTTCGGCCCGCACGCGCCGTATACCGTCGGTGACGAAAACCTCGAGAAAGTCCGGGTAATTGCCGACGAACTCGATGCTGCCGTACAGATGCATGTACACGAGACCGCCTTCGAAGTGCAACAGGCCGTCGAGCACAATGCCGAGCGCCCGGTGGCCCGCCTTGCCCGCCTGGGCTTGCTGGGCCCGCGCTTTCAGGCCGTGCACATGACTCAAATCAACGATGAAGACCTGAGCCTTCTGGTAGAAAGCAACTCCAGCGTGATCCATTGCCCTGAATCCAACCTCAAATTGGCCAGCGGTTTCTGCCCGGTTGAGCGTTTGTGGCAAGCCGGCGTCAATGTCGCGGTTGGCACCGACGGGGCCGCCAGCAATAATGACCTCGATTTGCTCGGTGAAACCCGCACTGCTGCCCTGCTGGCCAAAGCCGTATCCGGCTCGGCCACGGCACTGGACGCTCACCGCGCACTGCGTATGGCAACGCTCAACGGCGCTCGCGCCCTGGGCCAGGAGAGCGAAATCGGCTCGATCGAAGTCGGCAAAGCGGCTGATATGGTGGCATTCGATCTGAGCGGTCTTGCCCAGCAGCCGGTCTATGACCCCGTCTCACAGCTGATCTACGCCACTGGCCGCGATTGCGTGAAGCACGTGTGGGTCGCCGGCAAACAACTGCTGGACGACGGCCAACTGACGCGCCTGGACGAGCAACAACTGTGCGCCACTGCCAAAGCCTGGGGCGAGCGTATAAACAGCCATACTCATTGATTCCAAGCCTCAGGGCCCCGGCCCTGAGTTTTACCGGTTTTTTAGCTTTAGAGGATTTACCCATGAGCAACGTCGACCACGCCGAGATCGCCAAATTCGAGGCGCTTGCCCATCGCTGGTGGGACCGCGAAAGCGAGTTCAAGCCGCTGCACGACATCAACCCGCTGCGGGTCAACTGGATTGACGAGCGCGTTCATCTGGCCGGTAAAAAAGTCCTCGATGTAGGCTGCGGCGGCGGCATCCTCAGTGAGTCCATGGCTCAGCGCGGGGCTAGCGTCACCGGGATCGACATGGGCGAAGCCCCCCTCGCTGTCGCGCAACTGCACCAGCTCGAGTCCGGTGTCAACGTTGAGTACCGCCAAATCACTGCCGAAGAACTGGCGCTCGAAATGCCGGGCCAGTTCGACGTCGTCACCTGCCTTGAAATGCTCGAACACGTGCCGGATCCTGCGTCAGTCATCCGCGCCTGCTACCAGATGGTCAAACCGGGCGGCCAAGTGTTCTTCTCGACCATCAACCGCAACCCCAAGTCTTACCTGTTCGCGATTATCGGCGCCGAATACGTCCTCAAGCTGATGCCACGCGGGACCCACGACTTCAAGAAGTTCATTCGCCCTTCCGAGCTGGGCGCCTGGAGCCGCCAGGCAGGTCTTAGCGTCAAGGACATCATCGGCCTGACCTACAACCCGCTGACCAAGCACTACAAACTGGCCAACGATGTAGACGTCAACTACATGATCCAGACCCTTCGCGAGGAGTAATACATGCGTTTAAGAGCAGTTCTTTTTGACATGGACGGCACCCTGCTCGACACCGCGCCGGACTTCATCGCCATCTGCCAGGCCATGCGCGCAGACCGTGACCTGCCACCCGTGGCCGACAAACTGATTCGCGATGAAATATCCGGCGGTGCCAAGGCGATGGTTGCCGCGACGTTTGGCATCAGCCCTGACGCAGACAACTTCGAAGCCCTGCGCCTTGAGTTCCTTGAACGCTATCAGCGTGACTGTGCAGTCCACAGCAAGCTGTTTGACGGCATGGCCGAACTGTTGGCCGACATCGAAAAGGCGCATTTGGTATGGGGCGTTGTTACCAACAAGCCCGTACGCTTCGCCGAGCCGATCATGCAACAGCTTGGGCTGGCCGAGCGTTCCGCCCTGCTGATCTGCCCCGATCACGTCACCCGCAGCAAGCCCGACCCTGAGCCGCTTATCCTGGCCTGCAAGATGCTCGACCTGGACCCGGCCAGCGTACTGTTTGTCGGTGACGACCTGCGTGACATCGAGTCTGGCCGCGATGCCGGGACCAAGACAGCCGCTGTGCGTTATGGCTATATCCACCCCGACGACAACCCTGACCATTGGGGCGCTGACGTGGTGGTCGACCATCCGGCCGAATTGCGTAAAGTTCTGGATAACGCTATGTGCAGTTGCTGACACCCATGCGCTGCACATGTTTCCTGCTTTTTGTTGAGGTGCTTTATGTTTGATTACACCGCCCGCCCCGACCTGCTTCAGGGCCGCATCATCCTGGTCACGGGGGCCGGTCGTGGTATTGGCGCAGCCGCTGCCAAAACCTATGCAGCCCACGGAGCGACCGTGTTGCTGCTCGGCAAGACAGAAGCCAACCTGAGCCAGGTCTACGACGACATTGAAGCCGCCGGGCACGCCAAGCCGGCGGTTATCCCGTTCAACCTCGAAACCGCCCTGCCGCATCAGTACGACGAACTGGCGGCCATGATTGAAAGCGAGTTCGGGCGCTTGGACGGGCTCCTCCACAACGCCTCGATCATCGGCCCGCGCACGCCGCTGGAGCAACTGAGTGGCGAGAACTTCATGCGCGTGATGCACATCAACGTAAACGCCATGTTTATGCTGACCAGCACGCTGCTGCCGTTGCTCAAACTGTCTCAAGACGCCTCGGTGATCTTCACCTCCAGCAGCGTTGGCCGTAAAGGCCGTGCCTACTGGGGCGCTTATGGCGTGTCCAAGTTCGCCACCGAAGGCCTGATGCAAACCCTCGCCGACGAAGTTGAAAACGTCTCGGCGGTGCGTTCCAACAGCATCAACCCGGGCGCAACCCGCACCAGCATGCGCGCGCAGGCCTACCCCGCAGAAAACCCGCAGAACAACCCTGAACCGCAAGACATCATGCCGGTTTACCTTTACCTGATTGGCCCGGACAGCACCGGGATCAATGGGCAGGCGTTCAACGCACAGTAAAAACCCATAAAAAAACCGGAGCCTGCCCATGCAGCCTCCGGTTTTTTAAACCCTTCAGGTCGTCATCTTCCGACAATCAGGACTCGACCAGCTCGCGCCGCGCACGCACTACCGGCGCCCCCTCAAACTGCAAGCAGCTCTGCAAAAACAGGTACTTGTAGTCATAGCTCTTGCAAATCGCTTTACGCAACTCGGTTTTCAGCTCTTCCGAAGGGTTCAACCCCGCCAGCGTGCAAATGATCTCCAGCGCTTCCCACGGGTGCTCATCGTCATACTGCGCGTGCATCTTCAGCCATTTCATGGAGCGCTTGCGCCCTTCTTGCGGAAACGACTCTTCGTAGATGCTTTTTGAGCACACCACAGCCGCCCACTCACCGACTGCGCCTTCGATGGCGTAGTTGGTGGCGGCCATCGCCACGGCTAACGAGTCGGTAGCACAGCTGTGCCAGCACCAGTCGTTGAGCGCCTGAAACTCTGCAGGTATGTCCTGCGCGTTCATGTCTTCAAGGCTTACACCGTGTGCACGCGCCCAATGCACCCAATAGTCGGCATGGTTAAGCTCGACACGAATGTTGCGGATAAGCCAGCGCCGCGCCATGTCCTCACCCGGATGGCGCCCATAACGGGTTTTGCCCAGGTTATGACCCATGTACAACGAAAACTGCTCGACCACTGGCCAGCCGCCGATCAGGAAAATACGCATGGTCTTTTCGCTGAGGGTGTTGTCGCGCATGCGTCGGTAAATTTCGTGTTCAACAACCCGGCGTTTGCTCTCGCTGCAGTCGCGGATCAATTGCTGAGCCCACTCGGGGTAGCTGGTCGCCTCCATCAGAGGGCCAGTTCGGTTATAGGTCTCGGTCACTATCAGGCTCCTTATGACACGCTGGTTTTCCAAATCCGGAAATACTTAACGCAACGTGCCTGGCGACTTCAAGGCCAAAGGCGCGGGACGTTTGGGCCGGCACCACAAACTGTCACACGTCAGCACGTGAGGACGTTCAACTGCATATCCCTGCGCATAATCGACACCGATCTCGACCAAAGCCTGCTCAATGTGCGAAGACTCAACGAACTCTGCAATCGTACGCTTACCCATCACGTGCCCAATGTGATTAATCACTTCTACCATAGCCCGATTAATCGGATCATCCAGCATGTCTCTGACGAAACTGCCATCAATCTTCAAAAAATCCACCGGCAGGTGTTTTAGATAAGCGAACGAAGACATTCCCGCACAGAAGTCATCCAGCGAGAAACGGCACCCCAGCGCCTTCAGGTCATTGATAAAGCGAATGGCGCTACCGAGATTGGCGATGGCGCTGGTTTCAGTGATTTCAAAGCAGATTTGCCCGGGCGAAACGCCATAGCATTCAAACTGTTCGTGCAAGAACGCCAGAAACTCATCATCACCAATGGTCGTGCCAGACAAGTTAATCGCACACATTTCCATCGGGCGCCCGGGGTGCTGAGCCGTGCATTCGGAAATGATCTTGAACACATTCTCGACCACCCAGCGGTCAATCAATGGCATCAAGCCATAACGTTCGGCGGCCGGGATGAAATGGTCAGGCATGATCATGCGTTCATTTTCATCATGCAGACGCAAAAGAATCTCAATGTGACCGCTGTGCTCCTCCACGTGCCCCAACGGAACGATTGCTTGGGAGTAAAGGCAAAAGCGGTTTTCTTCCAGTGCCACGTGCAGGCGCTGCACCCAGTTCATTTCACCAAAGCGCAGGGATAGCTCAGAGTCGTCCTCGTGATACACCTGCACCCGGTTTCGGCCTTTCTCTTTGGCCATGTAGCAGGCCATGTCGGCAGCCCGCATGCAGCCTTCCAGCGTGATCGGGACGTCGTGAATATGCACCAGGCCAATACTGATGGTGTTGAGGAACGGGCGGCCCTTCCAGGCAAAATGCAGACTCTGCACGGCATGCCGCAACCCTTCGGCAATTTTCTCGGCCACATCGGCCGGGCAGTTTTCCAGCAAAATGCCGAATTCATCTCCGCCCAGCCGCGCCAGGGTATCGCCTTCACGCAGACCGGATTGCAGCAGCGCACAAATATGGCGCAGAAGCTCGTCACCCGCCGCGTGACCGCAGGTGTCATTCACCAGCTTGAATTGGTCCAGATCCAAAAACATCAGCGCATGCCGACCTTGTTGCCGCGCCAGGTTTTGCAGCACCAGTTCCAGGCGGTATTCGAACTCACGCCGGTTGGCCAGCCCGGTGAGCGCATCATGGGTGGCCTGCCACGACAGATTGGCGATGTACTGCCGCTCCTGGGTCATGTCATGCAGCACCAACACCGCGCCGCTGAGTTTGCCCGCGTGCAAGATCGGCGCGCCGGTCAGGGTGACCGCCACGGTGCTGCCATCCATACGCTGGATAAACCTGGAGTTCTCACTGTTGCTGCCCAACTGGCCGCTGAGCACATGATCAATCAGCTTGAAGCCTTCATCCGGCCTGTTGTCATCAAGGATTTTGAACAGCGCCCCCAGAGGTACACCCCGGGCCTGTTCGGATTGCCAGTGAGTCAAGTGCTCGGCAGCCGGGTTCATGTACGTGATGGCACCATCAACATCGGTACTGATCACGCCATCTCCAATGGATTCCAGGGTAATTTGCGCCCGCTCTTTTTCGAGTTGCAGCGCTTCGGCAAAGATGCGGCTCTGAACCAGAATCTTGTGGGTGCGCAACAACGCCAGGCAAATCAACCCCAGGGCCACGGCCAGGTTGACCGCCACCAGCAACTTCAAAATAAACCGTGAGGCTTCACCCAAGGCATCGCTAAACGCCTTGGCAGCGGGGGTGACCGCGTCGTTGATGGCATAAATCTGCGCGCGCCATTGCGCGACATCGGCCTCTGACACCTGATTCGTGCTGACCTGGCGGTGTATCTCTTGCGCCAGATTATCGAGCTTGTCCAGATACTCGTCGCCCACGCTCCATTTCGCGATGGCTTTCTCCAGGTAGCTGAAATGTCGGAAATTTTGATAAAGCCAAATCAGCCCGTAGACGTCTTCGGGGCGATTACCCCCTTGCAGAATGCCTTCGCGTGCGGCCTGCATATCTGGTTCAGGCTGGTCCAGGGCCACCCGTAGTTTATGGCCGCCCTGAGGCACGCGAATGGCTTGCTGATACTGCGCATAGGTCGCGGGGTCGCGATTATCCGCGTACAAGCTCAAAAAATAGATGGCGTCTTTCTGCCCCTTGGACCACAAGCTCTCGCCTGCGACATAGCCCCTTACGGCCGAAAGCATATAGAGACTCATGCAGCCCAATAAAACCTGAAACAGTACAACCGCAATAAAGGGCCAGACAATCCCGAGCAGGTGGGGCGTCCCAAGCGTACGTTTTGGCTTCATGAGTTCCCTTTGCATCAAGCAGTCAGATGAAAACCAGAGGAAAAGCCTCAAAGAACTGAGACTAGGCCAACAACCGACATTTGGGATACCTCAGAGTGCTAACTAGCCCTCAAAAAATACATTAAGGGCAAATACGCCGCGCCCTCAACTTTGCTGCAAGTGGCCATACAACTGCGCATAAAGGCCGCCCTCGGCGATCAACTGGTGATGCTCGCCGTCTTCGGCAATGCTGCCACCGTCAAACACCAGCACCCGATCTGCCTGTTTAACCGCAGACAGCCTGTGCGCGATGATCAGCGTCGTGCGCCCGCTCAAAAAGGCACCTAACGCGTGGTGCAAGTTGTATTCAGTGGCCGCGTCCAGTGCGCTGGTGGCCTCGTCGAGGATCACCACACGGGGCTCGGCCAAAACCATGCGCGCTATCGCCAGGCGCTGGCGCTGACCGCCCGACAAACGTACCCCGGAACGCCCGACAATGCTGTCCAGACCTTGTGGCAGGGTCATGATGGTGCCATCCAGCTGAGCGATTTCCAGTGCGCGCCAGCAGGCTTCGTCCGTGCGCTCACGGCCCATGGTCAAGTTGGCGCGCACCGTGTCGTTGAACAGCGCCGGATGCTGCAACACCACCGCCACATGCTCGCGAATAGCCTCAAGGCCAATATCCGACTGGCGCACACCGCCAAACGAAATGCTTCCGGACTGTGGCGTGTACAGCCCCAGCAGCAATTGCACCAAGGTGCTTTTACCACCGCCGCTGGTGCCGACAATCGCCACTTTCTCGCCAGGTGCGATGCTCAGATTAAGCGTGTCCAGCACCCGCTCTTCGCCGTAGCTGAAGCTCAGGTCGCGGATATCGATGCCAACTGTTTCACGCCCGGCAAACGGATCAACGCCGCCCGGATAGTGAGGTTCATCCTCACGCGCCAGCAGCTGGTTGATGCGTGTCACCGCGCCGTCCGCCGCGTAAAAAGCGTATTGCAGGTTCAGCAACTGTTCGACCGGGCCGATCATGAACCAGAGATAACTGAATACCGCCAGCATTTGCCCGATCGACAGGTCAGAGAACAGCACCGTCAACATGGCGGCCGCGCGGAAAATATCGATGCCGAACTGGAACAACAACCCGCTGGCCCGGTTCGAGGCGTCGGTTTTCCACTGCGAGTTCGCAGCAAAATCCCTGACTTCACGGGCACGCTGCTGTAAGCGACCGAGGAAAAAGCCCTGACGGTTGCCCGCTCGCACTTCCTGGATTGAATCCAGAGTTTCGGTCAGCGCCTGGGTGAAACGCCCGGTGCTGTCGTTTTCGAGCTTTTTCAGATGTTTGACGCGTTTGCCCAGTTGCACCGTGGCGTAGATCACCAACGGGTTAAACAGCAGGATCAGCAGCGCCAACTGCCAGTTCATCCACAACAGAATTGCCGAGGTGCCGATCAAGGTGAGCATGGCCACCAAAAACCGGCTGAGGGTTTCGCCGACAAACTTGTCGAGGGTATCGAGGTCGGTGACTAAGTGCGTGGTCACCGTGCCACTGCCCAAGCTCTCGTACTCCGCCAGCGAAATGCGCTTCAAGCGCTCAATCAAACGCACCCGGATACGGAACACGATGTCTTTGGCCAGCCGTGAAAACAGCCGCGATTGCAGGACGTTAAACAACAATGCGCCAACGCGCAGCAGCAACGTCACCACCAGCATCAGGCCGATATACCCCACCGAGCTCTGCCAGGCGGCGGGCAGCCAGTGGTTCATGACTTTCAGGGCCGCGTCGCCATGCCCCAGCAGCACTTCGTCCACCAACAGCGGCAGCAGCAACGGAATCGGCACACTGCACAGCGTGGCCAGCACAGCCACACCGTTAGCAATCCACAGGGCTTTTTTATGCCGCAGGGCCAGACGGCGAATGTCAGCCCAGCCCAGCCGGTCTGGCGTGCGGGCAGTTGACGGCTTGGCCTGGGGATCAAGCACTCGTGGCACGATCCAGCCAGCGGCCGAGCAATTCAGACAACGGCTCAAGCGGTTGATAGCCATTGGTCAACAAGGCCAATTGGCCATTACGCTCGGCCAGCAACGTCGGGAACCCGGCAATACCCAGGTCCTGCACCCAGGTAAAGTCCGCAGCCGTCGCGGCCTGTTGCTCGACGCTGTCAAAGGCCGCCGCAAATTCTGCCCGTGGCAACCCGGCCTGCTCGGCCAACTCTACCAGCACGCTGCTTTGCGTGACGTCCCGGCCTTCTGCGTAAAACGCGTGCTGGATACGCTTGAGCAAGGCCCAGGCACACGCCGGCGCCAGGCCGCGTGCTGCCACTATTGCCCGGCAAGCGGGCTCGCAGTCGTAGACAAAACCGTCGGGCAAGGCGCCGTCAAAGTTGAACGGCTGCCCGGTAGCGTCAGCCACGGCCTGCCAATGCTCAAGGATGTAGCGCCGCGTCGAGGGCTCAAGCGCCGTACTGTTACCGGTGCGCAAACCGCCCACCACCAGGTGCAGTTCCACACCTGCGGCTTGCGCCTGCTCGATCAGGGCTTGCGCGACAGGCGCAAAACCCCAGCACCATGAACACATCGGGTCCATCACATAGAGCAGGCGCGCAGACATATCAGGCCTCGGCAGATTTACGGTAGTTGTGACCAATCGGGTGCGGCTGATTGCGGGCCTTGGCCAGTTCAATCTGCTTTTGACGATCAATCGCGCTGCGACGAGTTTTCTCGCTCAACGTGTCCCAGCAATGCGGGCAGCTGATACCCGGCTGGTAGTGCTCGGACTCACGATCGGCAGCGTCGATCGGCATGCGGCAGGCGTGGCACTGATCGTACTCACCTTCGCTCAGGTCGTGACGCACGGTGACGCGGTTATCAAACACAAAGCAGTCACCTTCCCACTTGGACTCTTCCTGCGGCACCTCTTCGAGATACTTCAGAATCCCGCCTTTTAGGTGATAGACCTCATCAAACCCTTGACTGAGCATGTAGCTCGAGGCTTTTTCACAACGTATGCCGCCAGTGCAGAACATCGCGACTTTTTTGTGCACAGCCGGGTCGAAGTTGGCTTTGATGTAGTCAGGAAACTCACGAAAGCTCGTGGTTTTAGGGTCGATGGCGCCTTCAAAGGTGCCAATCGAGACTTCGTAATCGTTACGGGTGTCAATCAGCAACACCTCTGGATCGCTGATCAAGGCGTTCCAGTTTTCGGGGTCGACATAAGTACCGACTTTTTTGTTCGGGTCTACGCCTTCAACGCCGAGAGTGACGATCTCTTTTTTCAGCTTGACCTTGGTCCGGTAGAACGGCTGGTCATCGCAGTAGGATTCTTTGTGGTCAATATCGACCATGCGCGGGTCATTCTTGAGCCATGCCAGCAGGCCGTCGATGCCTTCACGGCTACCGGAAACGGTGCCATTGATGCCTTCTTCAGCGATCAGCAAAGTGCCTTTGATGCCGTTATCCACCATTGCCTTGAGCAACGGCTCACGCAGTTCAACGTAGTCTTGCAGGGTGACGAATTTATACAGTGCAGCAACAACAATTGGCGCGGTCATCGTGAATCTCTCCAGGTGGCTACCCTCGTAAAGGGTGAACCGGATGCAAAAAAAACGCGCCGACTAAGCGGCGCGTTGCGGATTCTAGCAAAAACGTGTGTTAGTGCCCACCGCCAGCGCAGGTCGGCGAGGCCGGGGCTGCGTCGATTTTCGCCCATTCTTCAGGCGTGTACGTGTGCAGTGCCAACGCATGGAACTCGCCCATCAGGTCACCCAGGGTGGCGTAGACCTTTTGGTGACGCTTGACACGGTTGAGCCCGTCGAACTGCTCGCTGACCACCACCGCCTTGAAGTGAGTCTGCAACCCACGGCTGTGCATGTGGCTCTCATCCAGCACGCTCAAATGCTCGGGTTGCAACGCGCTCAGCGTCGTTTCAATACGTTGTTGCATGCTCATTCAGACTCCGCTTACTTCTTTTTGGCCGGGGCCGGTGCAGCCGGTACCAGTTCGTTGGTCATGTCTTCCAACAACTTGTTGACCACAGGCACGGCGCTTTCCAGCTTGGCCTGAGTCATCTGGGCAGACTGTTGAGTCAGTTGCGGCATTTTTTCCAGCACTTTCTTGCCCAATGGCGACTGGTAGAACTTCACCAGGTCGTTAAGCTCGGATTCGCTGAAGTTGGCGGTGTAAAGCTTGACCATGTCCGGCTTCAGCTTGTCCCAGCCAATGGCTTGGTCCAAGGCAGTGTTGGCTTTGGCCTGGTAGGTTTCCAGCAAGGCTTTTTTCGCAGCTGGCGCTTTGGTTTGTTCAAAGCGTTGAGCAAACATTTGCTGCACTTGCATGTACACCGGCGTCCCCAGTTTGTCGGCGTGTGCCAGCTTGAGGAACGTTTCAGCACTGGCAGCGTGGCTGGCAGCATCGGCGAATACCTGGCCGCTGGCGCATACCAGAGCAACTGCAGTACAGATGGCGCGAAGACGAGTCATCGAGTTTCCTTTATCTAGCAAGCGAGGTCGTACCCCAGGGGCCACCATTCTGCGCCTAACAAAGTGTGTCACTCAACCCCGAGACTGATAGCGGTTCTCAACAATCCGACAAAAACCAATAAAACTAAAGTTTGAACTCCTACAGGCGATTGAGCGCCTAAGCTCACTGATCAACCTTTAGGAGAAACGACCTGATGAGCCGCATCGAAACCGACAGCCTGGGTGAAGTGAACGTACCGGATGAGGCCTATTGGGGCGCTCAGACTCAGCGCTCGCTGATCAACTTTGCCATCGGCAACGAAAAAATGCCGCTGGCCGTGCTGCATGCCCTGGTGCTGATCAAAAAAGCCGCGGCCCGCGTCAACGACCGCAACGGCGACTTGCCAGCAGACATCGCGCGCCTGATCGAACAGGCGGCCGACGAAGTACTCGGCGGCCAGCACGATGACCAATTCCCCTTGGTGGTCTGGCAAACCGGCAGTGGTACCCAAAGCAACATGAACGCCAACGAAGTGATTGCCGGGCGCGCCAACGAACTGGCCGGCAAAGGCCGTGGCGGCAAGTCGCCGGTGCACCCCAACGACCACGTCAACCGCTCGCAAAGCTCCAACGACTGCTTCCCGACGGCCATGCACATTGCGGCGGCCAAGGCGGTGCATGAGCACCTGCTGCCAGCGATCAGTGAATTGTCCGGCGGGCTGGCTGAATTGTCAGCCCGCCACATGAAACTGGTTAAAACCGGTCGCACCCACATGATGGACGCGACCCCTATTACGTTCGGCCAAGAGCTGTCGGCTTACATCGCGCAACTGGATTACGCAGAAAAAGCCATTCGCTCAGCCCTGCCGGCTGTTTGCGAACTGGCGCAGGGCGGCACCGCCGTGGGCACCGGGCTGAATGCTCCACACGGTTTTGCCGAAGCTATTGCCGCCGAACTTGCCGCCCTGTCGGGCCTGCCGTTTGTCACCGCCCCCAATAAATTTGCCGCGTTGGCCGGGCATGAGCCACTGACCACCTTGTCGGGTGCCCTGAAAACCCTGGCCGTAACCTTGATGAAACTGGCCAATGACTTCCGCCTGCTGGGTTCCGGCCCACGCGCAGGGCTGGCCGAAATCAAACTGCCGGCTAACGAACCGGGCAGCTCGATCATGCCGGGCAAGGTCAACCCGACCCAATGCGAAGCGTTGTCGATGCTCGCCTGTCAGGTGCTGGGCAATGACGTGGCGATTGGCTTTGCCGCCAGCCAGGGGCATTTGCAGCTCAACGTGTACAAGCCGGTGATCATTCACAACCTGTTGCAGTCGATCAAACTGCTGGCCGACGGTTGCAGCAACTTCAATGAACACTGCGTGACCGGGCTTGAACCGGACGCGGGCAAAATGGCCGAACACCTGGAGCGCGGCCTGATGCTGGTGACTGCACTCAACCCCCATATCGGCTACGACAAATCGGCGCAAATCGCCAAAAAAGCCTATGCCGAAGGGTTGACCTTGCGCGAAGCGGCGCTGGAGTTGGGTTATCTGACTGACGAAGAATTCAACGAGTGGGTACGCCCGGAAAACATGCTCAGCCCCGGCAAGCATTAAAACTGTAGGAGCGAGCTTGCCTCGCGATCTTTTGATGTTTTAAAAGATTGCGAGACAAGCTCGCTCCTGCAATTACTAAGGCGTAGCGCGACTCAACGCCTAGATACGGATCATGGCCTTGCCCTTCTTGACGTGCTTGTCGCTTTTGGCAAAGGCGGCTTCCAGTGCTTCGTTGATGGTGCGCAACACTTTTACCCGTGCACAGCGTTTGTCATTGGCCGCGACCAGTGTCCATGGCGAAATCTCCGTGCTGGTGCGGTCAACCATGTCGCACACGGCGGTGCGGTACAGGTCCCACTTCTCGCGATTGCGCCAGTCTTCTTCAGTGATTTTGAAACGCTTGAACGGGATGGCTTCCCGTTCCTGAAAACGCTCCAACTGCGTGTCTTTATCAATCGCCAGCCAAAACTTGACGACGATCACCCCCGAATTCTTCAGTTGTTCTTCGAAATCATTGATTTCGCCGTAGGCGCGCATCCAGTCGGCCTGGGTGCAAAAATCCTCGACCCGCTCTACCAGCACCCGCCCATACCACGAGCGGTCAAAGATGGTGAATTTGCCGCGCCCCGGAATCTGTCGCCAAAAGCGCCAGAGGTAAGGTTGTGCACGCTCGTCCTGCGACGGCGCAGCAATCGGCACGATGTTGTATTGACGCGGGTCGAGTGCCGCCGCAACGCGGCGAATGGCACCGCCCTTACCCGCCGCATCGTTGCCCTCGAACACCGTAATCAAGGCATGACGACGCATGCGCTTGTCACGCATCAGGCCCGATAACCGCGCCTGTTCGGTGACCAGTTGCTCTTTATAGTCATCCTTCTCCAGCACCTGGGTCATGTCCAGACAATCGAGCAGGCTCAACCCATCTCGGCTTTCAGGCAGCAACGGCACATTGATTGAACGCGGGCGTGCTTTGGGCGCACTAAGCGCGGCTTGCAGCCCTTCGAGTAAAATCTTGCCCACGGTCAGGCCGCGGTAATGCGGGTCGACACCTTCAACGATATGCCAAGGCGCGTAATCACGGCTGGTACGCCGCAGTACACGCTCGCCGTAACGCACAAATTTGTCGTAGGTTTTGGATTGCTGCCAGTCCAGCGGGCTGATTCGCCAGCTGTGCAGCGGGTCATCCTTCAGAGCTTTGAGCCGTGCTTTCATTTGTTTTTTGGACAAGTGAAACCAGAATTTGAAAATAACCGCGCCTTCGTCACAGAGCATGCGTTCCAGGCGCTCAGCCCCGGTGATCGCTTGATCCAGCACCGCGTCCTTGATCACACCGTGCACCCGGGCCTGGAGCATCTGGCTGTACCAATTGCCGAAAAACACACCCATGCGGCCTTTGGCCGGCAAATGACGCCAGTAACGCCACGCCGGCGGACGCGCCAGTTCTTCGTCCGATTGCTGATCAAAGGTACGCACCTCAATCAGCCGAGGGTCCATCCACTCACTCAGCAGCTTGACTGTTTCACCCTTGCCAGCGCCCTCGATGCCGTTGATCAGCACAATCACCGCTGCGCGCTTTTGCTGGTGCAAGTCGTACTGCGCCTCAAGCAAAGCCTCGCGTAGGGCAGGAACTTCTCTGTCGTAGGTTTCTTTGTCGACGCAATGACCGATTTCTGCAGATTCGAACATGGAAAG
The DNA here is from genome assembly GCF_029959305.1 of Pseudomonas sp. PS01297. Lineage (NCBI taxonomy): Bacteria > Pseudomonadati > Pseudomonadota > Gammaproteobacteria > Pseudomonadales > Pseudomonadaceae > Pseudomonas > Pseudomonas sp. PS01297. The sequence goes on along the minus strand of NZ_JASCPQ010000012.1, from coordinate 23,430 downwards.
CTCCCTGGCAAGATGTCACAAGCCTAGACGATTGATGCCTGCGCGTAACAACAAAACGCATAAAACTGTCATCAATCCGTCGTGCTGTGGCCGATCGGCTAGAATGGCCGCCTTGCCGATGCAGAGCCTCACATGACCATTGAAATGCCCAATGCCCAGCTCGACTGGGATGACCAGGGTCGCCCCCATTCGCGACTGTTTGACGACGTGTATTTTTCAGACAAGTCCGGACTTGAAGAAACCCGTTACGTCTTTATTGAACAGAATGCCTTGCGCGAGCGCTTCAGCGCCTTGCCCGCCAACGCGCATTTTGTGATTGGTGAAACCGGCTTCGGGACCGGCCTCAACTTTCTATGTGCGTGGCAACTGTTCGACGAAACCGCGCACCCTGAGGCCCGGCTGCATTTCATCAGTGCCGAAAAATACCCGCTGGCCCGCGATGACCTGCAACGCGCCCTCGCTCTCTGGCCAGAGCTGGCGCACTACAGCGAGCAACTGCTGGCCAGCTATTGGGCCATCCATCCGGGGTTTCAAACCCTCAGCCTGGCCAATGGCCGGGTCACGCTCACGCTGCTGATCGGCGATGCGCTGGAGCAACTGCCACAGCTCGATGCGCAGATCGACGCGTGGTTTCTGGACGGCTTCGCCCCCGCGAAAAACCCGGACATGTGGACGCCAGAACTGTTCGCACAACTGGCCCGTTTGGCCGCTCCCGCGTCCACCCTCAGCACCTTTACCAGCACCGGCTGGGTACGCCGCGCGCTGAATGAGGCCGGCTTTAAAATGCGCCGCACGCCGGGTATCGGCCACAAGTGGGAGATCCTGCGTGGGGTCTTTCTCGGCTTGCCAGAAACCGCTTTGCCCGGCGCCACAGTCAAACCCTGGTTCGCTCGCCCGCCACAGATCAGCGGCCCGCGCACCGCGCTGGTGATCGGCGGCGGTTTGTCCGGTTGCGCCAGCGCCAACAGCCTGGCCAATCGCGGCTGGAAGGTGCTGCTGCTGGAGCGTCACGAACGCTTGGCCAAAGAAGCCTCCGGCAACCCGCAAGGGGTGTTGTATCTCAAGCTGTCCGCCCACGGCACGGCACTGTCGCAAATGATCGTCTGTGGCTTTGGCTACACCCGCCGCGTGCTCGAGCACTTGCAGCGCGGACGCGACTGGGATGATTGCGGCGTGTTGCAACTGGGCTTCAATGCCAAGGAGGCCGAGCGTCAGTCGCAGCTGGCCGCGGCCTTCCCGCCCGCGCTGGTGCACGTGCTGGATCAACCCCAGGCGCAAGCCTTGGCAGGCATAGACCTGGCCCATGGCGGGCTTTTTTACCCGGAAGGCGGCTGGGTGCATCCACCCGCTTTGTGCCAGTTCCAGACGCTGCACCCCAACGTCAGCGTCTTGACCCACCATGACGTGCTGCAACTCAATAAAGTGCAGGGCCAATGGCAGGCCTGCCAGGGCGAACAGGTACTGGCCAGCGCACCTGTGGTGATTCTGGCGGGGGCGGCCGAGGTCAAACGCTTCCCGGCCAGCAGCGGTTTGCCGCTTAAGCGCATTCGCGGGCAAATCACCCAATTGATTGAAACCCCGCAAAGCGCGGTGCTTAACACCGTGGTCTGCGCCGAAGGTTATGTGGCGCCGGGGCGTTTAGGCGAGCACACGGTGGGCGCCAGCTTCGATTTTCATAACGAAGACCTGACCACCACACCAGAAGGTCATCAGGGCAATCTGGATTTGCTGGAAGAAATTTCGCCTGACCTGGTACAGCGTCTCGGCGAAGCAAACCTCAACCCGCAGACCTTGCAAGGCTGGGCCGCGTTTCGTTGCACCAGCCCAGACTACTTGCCGATTGTCGGGCCGCTGGCCGATGCCGAAGCATTCAGCCAAGCCTACGCCGTGCTCAGCAAAGACGCCCGTCAGGTGCCCGATACCCAATGCCCGTGGCTTGACGGTTTGTACGTCAACAGCGGCCATGGCTCACGCGGTTTGATCACCGCACCGCTGTCTGGCGAACTGCTTGCCGCCTGGATAAACGACGAACCCCTGCCTCTGCCCCGCCCGGTCGCAGAAGCTTGCCACCCTAACCGTTTTGCCGTGCGCGCCCTGGTGCGCAGGCTTTAAAACCGGCCTTCAATCCGGCAGTGCGCCCCCGCGCTGCCGGGGCCAACCGCACCTTGCGTAGACCCGATCCGCGCCGCGAACAAGCACCGTTGGTAAATTTTATTGAACGATCCAGACCACGATCACTCGATAAAACACGGTCATTCATCGCGGCGCGCGGCATTTTTATCGCCTGTGCGTCGTTTGGGCTGAAGGCATGGCAACCCGCCACGCCTTCTCTAAACCGTGCCCGCGCTGCCCACATCCCTAGGGATGGCGACTGAAGCGGTAGTGACACACATGCCGAAATACCAAGGATTTACACACCATGTGCGGATTAGCTGGCGAGTTACGTTTTGATCATCAACCTGCCGACCTGGCGGCCATCGAACGCATCACCCACCACCTTGCTCCACGTGGCCCCGATGCCTGGGGTTTTCATAGCCAAGGGCCGATAGCCCTGGGCCATCGTCGTCTGAAAATCATGGATTTATCGGACGGCTCAGCGCAACCCATGATCGACAACCAGTTGGGCCTGTCGCTGGCGTTCAACGGGGCGATCTACAACTTCCCCGAGTTGCGCGCCGAACTCGAAGCGCTTGGCTACGCCTTTTACTCCGGCGGCGACACCGAGGTCTTGCTCAAGGGTTACCACGCCTGGGGCGAAGCCTTGCTGCCCAAGCTCAATGGCATGTTCGCTTTTGCCATATGGGAGCGAGATGCAAAACGCTTGTTCATTGCCCGCGACCGTCTGGGCGTAAAACCCCTGTACCTGTCACGCACCGGCGAACGCCTGCGCTTTGCCTCCACCCTGCCCGCGCTGCTCAAAGGCGGCGATATCAACCCGATGCTCGACCCGGTCGCGCTGAACCACTACTTGAACTTCCACGCCGTGGTCCCGGCCCCGCGCACCCTGATTGCCGGCATTGAAAAACTGCCGCCTGCTACGTGGCTGCGCATTGACGCCGACGGCACCACCGAGCAGAAAACCTGGTGGACACTGCCCTACGGCCCGCATGCAGATGAGACCAATCTGACGTTTGAAGACTGGCGCGAACGCGTGCTGGACAGCACCCGTGAAGCCGTCGCCATTCGCCAGCGCGCTGCGGTAGATGTCGGCGTGCTGCTGTCAGGCGGTGTCGACTCCAGCCTGCTGGTCGGTTTGCTGCGGGAAGTCGGCGTACAAGACCTGTCGACCTTTTCCATTGGCTTTGCAGACGCAGGCGGCGAGCGCGGGAATGAATTCGAGTATTCGGATCTGATTGCCGAGCATTACGGCACCCGTCATCACCAGTTACGCATTGGCGAAAACGAAATCATCGAGCAATTGCCGGCGGCCTTCCGGGCCATGAGCGAGCCGATGGTCAGTCACGACTGCATCGCCTTTTACCTGCTGTCGCGCGAAGTCGCCAAACATTGCAAGGTGGTGCAAAGCGGCCAGGGCGCTGATGAACTGTTTGCCGGTTACCACTGGTACCCGCAAGTAGACGGCGCCAGCGATCCTTACGCGGCCTACCGCGAGGCCTTTTTTGATCGCAGCTATGCCGAGTACCAGGCCACCGTGCAGCCACAATGGCTGACCGCCAACGATGCTGCCGGCGATTTTGTGCGCGAGCACTTTGCCCAGCCCGGCGCCGATGCGGGCGTCGACAAGGCGCTGCGTCTGGACAGCACGGTAATGCTGGTGGATGACCCGGTGAAACGCGTCGATAACATGACCATGGCCTGGGGCCTTGAAGCGCGTACACCGTTTCTGGATTACCGCCTGGCTGAACTGTCGGCGCGCATTCCGGCGCGTTTCAAGCTGCCCAACGGCGGCAAACACGTGCTCAAGGAAGCCGCCCGCCTGGTGATCCCCAGCGAAGTCATCGACCGCAAAAAAGGCTACTTCCCGGTACCCGGTCTCAAGCACCTGGAAGGCAACACGCGCAATTGGGTCCGTGATCTATTGCTGGACCCAAGCCAGGATCGCGGGCTGTTTCAGCCGGCCATGCTGGATAGCTTGCTGAGCCATCCGCAAAGCCAACTGACGCCACTGAACGGTTCCAAACTGTGGCAATTGGCAGCCCTGAATCTGTGGCTGAGCGAACAAGGAATTTGATCAATGAAACCCCTTGCCACCGCCTATAGCCAACGTTTACTGCGCGGGCAAACGCCCTCCTACGAGCGACTCCAGGCACGCTTTGCCGAAGATGGCAGCGCGCTGGACGCGCAACCGGTCGCCGTGCATTGCGGCTGGGGTCGCTTGCTGATCGGGCATACCTTCCCCGACCCTGCCCGTCTGGCCAACGAACTGCTGAACGAACAAGCCGGTGAACGCGATATCGCCCTGTATGTGGCCGCGCCGCAACAGGTCTTGGCGCAGTCACCGCAACAACTGTTTCTCGACCCCTCGGACACCTTGCGCCTGTGGTTCACCGATTACCGCCCGGCAACTCGGGTGTTTCGTGGTTTCCGCATCCGTCGCGTGCGTAGCGAAGCTGACTGGAACGCCGTCAATGCCTTGTATCAGGCGCGCAACATGCTGCCGATCGACCCGGACTTGCTGACTGCGCGCCATAACGGTGGCCCGGTGTACTGGCTGGCCGAAGACGAGGACAGCGGCGCGGTGATTGGCAGCGTCATGGGCCTGAACCACCACACGGCATTCCATGACCCGGAAAACGGCAGCAGCCTGTGGTGCCTGGCGGTTGACCCACAGTGCTCGCGCCCCGGTGTTGGCGAAGTGCTGGTGCGGCATCTGGTCGAACACTTTATGAGCCGCGGTTTGAGTTATCTCGACCTGTCGGTGCTGCACAACAACCAGCAAGCCAAGAACCTCTACCGCAAATTGGGCTTTCGTACCCTGTCGACCTTTGCCATCAAACGTAAAAACGGTATCAACCAGCCGCTGTTTCTCGGCCCCGGCCCGGAGGCAGGGCTTAACCCGTATGCGCAGATTCTGGTTGAGGAAGCCTACAAACGCGGCATCGATGTGCACATCGATGACGCCAACGCCGGGCTGTTCACACTCAGCCATGGCGGACGGCGCATTCGCTGTCGCGAGTCGCTGACCGATCTGACCAGCTCCATCAGCATGAGCCTGTGTCAGGACAAGAGCCTGACCCACAAAGTGCTCAGCGCCGCAGGTTTGAACGTGCCCACGCAACAACGCGCAGGCAATGCCGATGACAACCTCGCGTTTCTCGAAGAACACCTGCGGGTGGTAGTCAAACCGCTGGATGGCGAGCAAGGCAATGGGGTGGCGGTCGATCTGCAAACCATTGAACACGTGCAGGATGCGATCAAGGCGGCGCAGGCTTTTGACAGCCGGGTGTTGCTCGAAAGCTTTCACGAAGGCCATGACCTGCGCATCGTAGTGATCGGTTATGAAGTGGTCGCGGCCGCTATCCGGCGCCCGGCGCAGGTCATCGGCGATGGCCAGCACAACGTCCGGCAATTGATCGAAGCGCAAAGCCGTCGCCGCCAGGCCGCCACCCAAGGCGAAAGCCGCATCCCGCTGGACGCCGAAACCCTGCGTGCTGTGCAAGCGGCAGGTTACGACTACGACAGCATCCTGCTTGCTGGCCAGTTGCTGGCGGTGCGCCGCACGGCCAACTTGCATACCGGCGGCTGCCTGGAAGACGTCACGGCCATCCTTCACCCGTTGCTCGCCGATGCGGCCGTGCGGGCCGCCCGAGCTCTGGATATCCCGGTGGTTGGGCTGGACATGATGGTGCCCGGCGCCGACCAGCCCGAGTACGTGTTTATCGAAGCGAACGAGCGCGCCGGGCTGGCCAACCATGAACCGCAGCCCACCGCCGAACGCTTTATCGACTTGCTGTTTCCGCACAGCCAACCCGCCCCCTGAACGTTGGGGTCTGTTGATGTTTCATCGCCTGTGCATTGAAACGTCAACAGCCCCTATGTGCCGCCTCTCCCGCAAAAGGAGCTTTTATGAGTCATGCCCTGCCAGAACCGGACCTTGAGTACCTGCAACGGGTTCTCCTGGAAATGCTTGCCATCCCCAGCCCGACCGGGTTTACCGACACCATCGTGCGTTACGTCGCTGAGCGGCTTGAAGAATTGGGCATCCCCTTTGAACTGACCCGGCGCGGCACCTTGCGCGCCACGATTAAAGGCCAGCAGAGCGGCCCGGACCGCGCCGTGTCAGCTCACCTGGACACCATTGGCGCCAGCGTTCGGGCCATCAAAGACAACGGCCGTCTGGTGCTGGCCCCGGTCGGCTGCTGGTCCAGCCGCTTTGCCGAAGGCAGCCGGGTCAGCCTGTTCACCGACAACGGCGTGATTCGCGGCAGCGTGTTGCCGTTAATGGCGTCCGGCCATGCGTTTAATACCGCAGTGGATGAATTGCCAGTGAGCTGGGACCACATTGAGTTGCGCCTGGACGCCTACTGCGTGACGCGTGCCGACTGCGATTCACTGGGGGTCAATATTGGGGATTTTGTCGCCTTTGATCCGCTGCCCGAGTTCACCGAAAGCGGCCATATCAGCGCCCGGCACCTGGACGACAAAGCTGGCGTTGCTGCCTTGTTGGCCGCACTCAAGGCTATCGTCGAGAGTGGTGAACAACCACTGATCGACTGCCATCCGCTGTTCACCATCACCGAAGAAACCGGCAGTGGTGCGGCAGCTGCCTTGCCGTGGGACGTCAGTGAGTTTGTCGGCATTGATATTGCGCCCGTCGCCGAGGGCCAGCATTCCAGTGAACATGCAGTCAGCGTGGCCATGCAGGATTCGGGGGGCCCGTATGACTACCATTTGTCACGCCACCTGTTGGGTTTGGCGACCCACAACGACATATCGGTACGCCGCGATATGTTCCGTTACTACTTCAGTGATGCGCATTCAGCCGTCACAGCGGGGCACGACATTCGCTGTGCCTTGCTGGCATTTGGTTGCGACGCGACCCACGGCTATGAGCGCACGCACATTGATAGCCTGGCGGGGTTGAGCCGTTTGTTGAGTGCTTACCTGCTGAGCCCGCCGGTCTTTGCCAGCGACGCCCAACCGGCGCAGGGCTCACTGGACCGTTTTAGTCACCAGTTGGAGCACGATGCCCAGATGGAAAGCGATACCCGCGTGCCGTCGGTCGACAGCTTGGTGGGAGAAAACAGGAGCTGAAACCCAAGATCAAAAAACCCTCACCCTAGCCCTCTCCCAAGGGAGAGGGAACTGATTGGGGGATGTATTAGATGTTCGGCGGCCTGCAAGCCATGCACTGAACTTGAGAACACTTCGGTAGAGCTCCCTCTCCCCTGGGAGAGGGAACTGATTGGGGTATGTTGTTGAGGTTCGGCGGCCTGCAAGCCAAGCACTGAAGCTGAGAACACCTCGGTAGAGCTCCCTCTCCCCTGGGAGAGGGTTGGGGTGAGGGAGCTTTTAAACCTGCGACTGGGCGCCTTCGAACCACGCCAGCTTCTCACGCAGCAACACCACTTCGCCGACGATCACCAAGGTCGGGGCATGCACTTCGTGCTCTGCGACCAAGGTCGGCAGGTCTTTCAACGTGCCGGTAAACACTCGCTGGTTAGACGTGGTGCCTTGCTGGATCAATGCAGCCGGGGTGTCTGCCGAGCGACCATGGGCAATCAGTTGCTCGCAGATAATCGGCAAGCCAATCAGGCCCATGTAGAACACCAAAGTTTGCGCCGGAGCGACCAGGTCGTTCCAAGGCAAGTTGCTGGTGCCGTCTTTGAGGTGGCCTGTCACGAAACGCACGGATTGCGCGTAGTCACGATGGGTCAATGGAATACCGGCATAGGCCGCGCAACCGCTGGCGGCGGTAATGCCCGGCACCACCTGGAAGGGAATCCCGTGGGCTGCCAGCTCTTCGATTTCTTCGCCACCACGGCCAAAGATGAACGGATCACCGCCTTTGAGCCGCACCACGCGCTTGCCTTGCTTGGCCAAGTCCACCAGTTGCTGGTTGATCTGGTCTTGCGGCACCGCGTGATCAGCACGTCGCTTGCCTACGTAGATACGCTCGGCATCGCGGCGGCAGAGTTCCAGAATCGCCGGTGCCACCAGACGGTCGTAGAGCACCACGTCCGCCTGCTGCATGAGGCGCAAGGCGCGGAAGGTCAGCAGATCCGGGTCACCCGGCCCGGCGCCCACGAGGTAAACCTCACCGGTGGTCAGCGTCGCTTCGCCATTGATCTTGGCTTGTAGCAGACGTTCTGCCTCTGCGCCCTGCCCGGCCAGTTGACGGTCGGCAATCGGGCCCTGAAACACGTCTTCCCAGAAGCCGCGACGCTGTTGCACATCCGGGAACAGGTTTTTTACCTGGCTGCGAAAACGCGCAGCCAGACCCGCCAGTTGCCCATAGGTCGAGGGGATCCAGGTTTCAATCTTGGCCCGAATCAACCGCGCCAGCACCGGCGCATCGCCGCCACTGGAAATGGCAACGATCAACGGCGAGCGATCAACGATGGCAGGGAAAATCACGCTGCACAGCGCAGGCGCGTCGACCACGTTGACCGGCACGCAACGTCGATGGGCATCAGCGGACACTTGAGCGTTGAGCGGCTCATCGTCGGTGGCAGCGATGACCAGCCCGCACCCGTCAAGGTCGGCCTCGACATAACCGCGCAATACCTGCTCACCGCCGCTACTGTTTACCAACTCGCACAACTGTGGCTCTATCGCGGGCGCAACGACCCGCAACACCGCACCGGCATCGGCCAGCAGGCGAGATTTGCGCAAGGCAATCTCGCCACCGCCGACCACCAGCACACGGCGGCCACGCAGGTTATGAAACAGCGGCAGAAACTCCATTTAGCCGATGACCTCAATACCGCCCATGTAAGGCTTGAGCACTTCTGGCACACGGATCGAGCCGTCGGCCTGCTGGTAGTTTTCCAGCACGGCAACCAGTGTACGACCGACCGCCAGACCGGAACCGTTGAGGGTGTGAACCAGCTCAGGCTTGCCGGTTTCGGTGTTACGGAAACGCGCCTGCATACGACGGGCCTGGAAATCGCCGCAGTTGGAGCACGACGAGATCTCGCGGTACTTGTCCTGGCTCGGGATCCACACTTCCAGATCGTAGGTTTTGCTTGCGCTGAAGCCCATGTCGCCGGTGCACAGCGCCAAGGTGCGGTATGGCAGCTCGAGCAGTTGCAGAACTTTTTCGGCGTTGCCGACCAGGCCTTCCAGTGCGTCCATCGAGGTCGAAGGCTCGACGATCTGCACCATTTCAACCTTGTCGAACTGGTGCTGGCGAATCATGCCGCGCGTGTCGCGCCCCGAAGCACCGGCCTCACTGCGAAAGCATGGCGTGTGCGCCACAAACTTGATCGGCAGCGATTTGTGATCGACGATCTCGCCCGCAACGATGTTGGTCAGCGACACTTCAGCGGTCGGGATCAAGTACAGATCAGCTTCGCCTTCGCGGCTGATCTTGAACAGGTCTTCTTCGAACTTGGGCAACTGGCCAGTGCCCTGCAGCGCAGGTGCCTGAACCAAGTACGGCGTGTATGCCTCTTCGTAGCCGTGTTCGTTGATGTGCAGGTTGATCATGAACTGCGCCAGGGCGCGGTGCAGGCGAGCGATCGGCCCACGCAGCAAGGCAAAACGGGCACCGGACAATTTGGCGGCGGTTTCAAAATCCAGCCAGCCGTGTTGCTCGCCCAGGGCGACGTGGTCCTTGATTTCGAAATCAAAGGCTTTTGGCGTGCCCCAGCGGCGAACTTCGACGTTGTCGTCTTCGTCCGCACCCACCGGTACCGATTCATCCGGCAGGTTCGGCAGGCTCAACAGAATCGAGTCCAGTTCGGTCTGGATGGCATCCAGCTCAACCTTGCCGTTGGCCAGATCGCTGCCCATGGTTTCAACACTGGCCATCAGTGGCGCGATGTCTTCGCCGCGCGCCTTGGCCTGGCCAATACTCTTGGAGATGGCATTGCGCTCAGCCTGCAGACGCTCGGTCAGGGTTTGAACTTCTTTACGCTTGGCTTCCAGCGCGTCGATGCGCGCCACGTCCAGCTTAAAGCCACGGGATGCCAGGCGATCCGCTACGTCCTGCAGGTTCGTACGTAACAGTTTGGAATCGAGCATGTCGGTTTCTCGTTTATCAAAGTTTGGTCAGGGACAGGCCAGCCCAGGTTGCAAGCAGCCCGCCGAATACGCTAATGGCTGCATAGCCCAGTGCCAAAGGCACTTGCCCGCTTTCGAGCAGGCGCACCGTATCCAGTGAAAAGGATGAAAAAGTGGTCAAACCACCCAGGAAACCGACCATTAATCCGGCGCGGACTTCAATCGGTACTTCCGGGCGGATTAAAAAAAGTCCGTAAAGGATGCCAATCAGCAGGCAGCCCACGATATTAACGGCCAATGTCGCGGTATAGAAGTGCTTTGGCCAATTGGCGTTCACCCAATTGCCCGTGGCGAAACGCAACAATGTACCTGCAATACCGCCCACCGTTACCGCAGCGATCAAAGGAATCAAGGTTTTCTCCGCTGTAGAGGGCTGGCCCGATCAAGTGCAGCCAGGTGTTTAAGCTTCTCGCCAATCTTCAATTCGAGCCCGCGCGGGACGGGCTGATACAACGGTAACGGCTCCAGCTCATCCGGGAAGTAGTCTTCACCGGCAGCATAGGCATCAGGCTCATCGTGGGCGTAACGGTATTCGTCGCCATAACCCAATTGCTTCATGAGCTTGGTCGGCGCATTGCGCAAATGCAGCGGGACTTCGAGCGAACCGTATTCGGCGGCGCTGCGCAGCGCGGCCTTGAAGCCCATGTACACCGCATTGCTTTTCGGCGCACAGGCCAGGTAAGTGATGGCTTGGGCCACGGCCAGCTCGCCTTCGGGGCTGCCGAGTCGCTCTTGCACGTCCCAGGCTGACAGGCACAGGCTCAAGGCCCTCGGGTCAGCATTGCCGATGTCTTCGCTGGCCATGCGCACCACCCGGCGGGCGATGTACAGCGGGTCACAACCGCCGTCGATCATGCGCGCAAACCAGTACAACGCACCGTCCGGATTGGAGCCACGCACCGATTTGTGCAAGGCCGAGATCTGGTCGTAAAACGCTTCACCGCCTTTGTCGAAGCGCCGCTGGGTATCGCCCAGCAAGTCATGCAACAGGTCGACGCCGATTTCACTGTGGTCTTCGGCCAGGTCAGAGGCGTTTTCCAGCAGGTTGAGCAAACGTCGGCCATCGCCATCAGCGGCCCTGAGCAACGTCTGGAAACCCTCATCGCCCAAGGTCAAGCCGCGTTTGCCCAGGCCTTTGTCTTCGGTCAACGCCCGGTGTACCAACTTGCGCAACGCCGCCTCGTCGAGGCTTTTGAGCACGTAGACCCGCGCCCGTGACAACAGGGCGTTGTTGAGCTCAAAGGAGGGGTTTTCGGTGGTCGCACCGATAAAAATCAGGGTGCCGTCTTCAACGTAGGGCAAGAACGCATCTTGCTGCGACTTGTTGAAGCGGTGCACTTCGTCGACAAACAGAATGGTCCGCCGCCCGTACTGGCCGGCTTGCTGCTTGGCGATTTCCACCGCCTGGCGGATCTCCTTGACCCCGGCCAGGACGGCCGAGACCGTTTCAAAATGAGCATCCGAGACTTCAGCCAGCAGCCGCGCCAGCGTGGTTTTACCCACACCGGGCGGCCCCCAGAAGATCATCGAGTGCAGCGCGCCCTGCTCCAGCGCTTCACGCAGGGGCTTGCCCCGGGCGAGCAGGTGTTGTTGACCGACATACTCATCCAGATTGGTCGCCCGTAGACGGGCGGCCAAGGGCTGGGCAATCGGTGCACTTCGAAACAGATCCATAGCAGCGTTTGAAACCTCGTCCAGGGCTTATTCCTGGATGACATCAGCCCCTTTCGGGATATCGAACTTGAATTTGGACGCCGGGATCGGCTCGTTGGCCTTGACCCCGGTGAACAGCAGATCAGTGCGCTGACCCACGCTATCAACCAGACGCATGTTATTGATCAGGCCACTGCGAAACGACAGGTTCAGCGAGTCAAACAGGGTGTCTTTGGTTTTTGGCTTGAGCGTGAAGTCGATCACCTCACCCGACTGCTTGGAGGTGATATCAAAGCTTTCGCTGATTTTTGAGACATCACCCGAGAGCAGCAAGGCCGGGGTCTGGGTCAGGCGCTGATCAAGCTTCTTGATGGTGACCTGCTCCAGGTCCGGGTCCCACAAAGTAACTTTCTGGCCATCAGAAACCATGGTCTGCTCGTTCGGCGCATCAGTGTGCCAGTAGAACAACCCCGGACGCTGCAAGGCCATTTGCCCTTTGGTGTCTTGCAACTGGGTGCCGCTGCCATCGAGGGTCAACTGAGAAAAATTGGCCGTCAACGTTTTCGACCGTTCCAGAAGGTTGGTCAGGCTCTGTACATCCGCCGGAGCGGCACTGGCGGAAAAGGCAGTCAACGCCAAAACCGGTAGCAACAACATGCTGACAAAACGCATGGAAATCCTCATTGATTAGTTAAACCCTGCTTGCAGATTACCTGCGAGCAGATCAGTCGCGCATTGGAGCCGGCGCTATCACTTCGCGCGAGCCGTTGGTATTCATTGCGGTCACGACCCCGGCCATTTCCATGGACTCGATCATGCGTGCCGCGCGGTTGTAACCGATCTTCAGTTTGCGTTGAACCGCAGAGATCGAAGCGCGACGGCTTTCGAGCACGAACTGCACAGCCTCGTCGTACAGCGCGTCGGTTTCAGCGTCATCGCCGCCATCACTGCTACCGCCATCAAAGCCGCTGCCCGGCTCTTCGACGCCTGCCAGGATGTCATCGTTGTAGTCCGGTGTACCACGCTGTTTCCAGGCTTCAACCACACGGTGCACTTCTTCGTCAGACACGAACGCACCGTGCACCCGAATCGGCAAGCTGGTACCTGGCGGCATGTAGAGCATGTCACCGTGGCCCAGCAGTTGTTCGGCGCCGCCCTGGTCGATGATGGTACGCGAGTCAATTTTGCTCGATACCTGGAACGCCATACGGGTCGGGATGTTGGCCTTGATCAGACCGGTGATCACGTCTACCGATGGGCGCTGGGTCGCGAGGATCAAGTGGATCCCGGCTGCCCGCGCTTTCTGGGCAATACGGGCAATCAGTTCTTCGACCTTTTTGCCGACGATCATCATCATGTCGGCAAATTCGTCGACCACCACCACGATGGTCGGCAGTTTGGTCAGCAGCGGCGCCTCATCATGGATGCTTTCGCGCTTGTACAGCGGGTCGCTGATTGGCTCCCCCACCGCTTCGGCATCTTTGATCTTCTGGTTGAAACCGGCCAGGTTACGCACGCCCATCTTGGCCATCAGCTTGTAGCGGCGCTCCATCTCGGCAACGCTCCAGCGCAGGGCGTTGGCCGCGTCTTTCATGTCGGTCACAACCGGGCAGAGCAAATGCGGAATGCCTTCGTAGATCGACAGCTCAAGCATTTTCGGGTCGATCATGATCAGCTTGGCGTCTTCCGGGCCCGACTTGAACAGGATCGACAGGATCATCGCGTTCACGCCCACCGACTTACCGGAACCGGTGGTACCGGCCACCAACAGGTGCGGCATTTTTGCCAGGTCGGTGATCACCGCCTTGCCGCCAATGTCATGACCCAAGGCCAAGGTAACCGGCGATTTGGCGTCATCGAACTCAGGGGTCGACAGCACTTCGGAGAAGCGCACGATCTGGCGATCTTCGTTGGGGATCTCGATGCCCACCGTGGTTTTACCCGGAATCACCTCAACCACCCGCACGCTGGTCACGGCCAGCGAACGTGCCAGGTCTTTGGCCAGGTTGGCGATACGGCTGACCTTGACCCCGGCCGCTGGCTGGATTTCATAACGGGTAATGACCGGGCCCGGGTGAATCGAGTCCACCGTCACCTCGACGCCGAATTCCTTGAGTTTGATCTCAAGCAAATGGCCTACAGCCGCCAGGGATTCAGGGGAATAGTTGAGCTGCTTCTTCTCGGCCGGGTCCAGAATCGAGATCGGAGGCAAAGTGCCTTCAACTGCGCTGTCGACAAACAGCGGCACTTGTTTCTCTTTTTGCACACGCTTGCTCGGCTCCGGCGCTTTGGCCGGTGCCGGGGTAATCACGGCCGGCACGTGTTTTTCACGCTCGGTCATGTGCTTGGTCAGCGCTTGTTCACGTTCAATCAGGCGTTCTTTGGCCTTGGCCTGTTCACGCTTGTCGGGAACGCTTGGGGCAACCACTTCGTTAACCCGGGTGTCGACTTCACGCAATTGTGCAACCAGTTGCTTGCGTTCGTTACGGTCAGACCACCAGCGATTCGCGGCGCCCTGGATCAACTCAAACAGGTCGAGGGTGATTTTGCCGGTCACGTCCATGACCTTGAACCACGACAAATCGGTAAAAACAGTCAAACCGAACAGGAACAAGGCGATCAGCAACAAGGTGCTGCCTTGAATGTTCAGCGCGTTCTTCGCCAAGTCACCCAGGCTTTCGCCCAGCGCACCGCCAGCACCAGCGGGCAAGCCAATGGCCGAGTGGAAGTGGATATGCGCCAGCGCGGCACCCGAGAGCACCAGGAAGATCAGGCCGACCAGACGCCACGAAAACAGCAGGCCGCTCCACTGCCACGGCTGATGCCGCTCGCGGAAGATCTGATACGCCTTGATCGCCAGCAGCAGCGGAAAGATGTAGGCAAAATAGCCGAGCACCATGAACAGGATGTCCGCGCTGTAGGCGCCCGCAGGCCCGCCAAAGTTCTGCACATCCACCACGCGGCTATTGTGGCTCCAGCCGGGATCGTCCTTACCGTAGGTGAGCAAGGCCATCATCATGAACAGGCATAGAGCGCCAATAGCGAGCAGTGCACCTTCCTTGAGCCGGTAGTGCAATTGCTGACGCCAGAGTGGAACTGTTTTAGGTGCTGCTGTGGATTTCTTCAAAACGCGTCTTTTCCTGCGCCTGTGGCGCGCCCAACAATTGATTGACTGCAAAATACTGCTCAATTCGAGCAGGTGACAAGTTCAGACATGAAACTGGACTAGCCTTGCACACAGCCTTGTAATATGACTCGTCACCCCAAGACCAGCCCGCCAGGGAGTGAGGCGAATGCTGTGCAGTTTAGAACAGCTCAAACAGGCGGGCCATTGTACGGGTTTAAGCCGTGGATGCCACGCTGACGCCAGCGCCGGGCGCGATCATCATGCGCCTGCCCGAGAGCCGCCAATTTGAGCATGCATTGCCTTGTGTGACAAAGACTTATAGCGCTGTCGCGACAGCCACGGATCCGCTCGACTCAGACCGCGGCAACGCGACAGAGTTGCAGCCCCCCTCCCCTCTTCTGTAAGACCGATTGCCATGCTGACCTGGTTAAAACGCGACACCCTGACATTCCCGCCACTGACAACGGCCATGCGCGAACCCAATGGCCTGCTCGCCGCCGGCGGCGATCTGTCCCCTGACCGGCTGATCCAGGCCTATCGCCATGGCTGCTTCCCGTGGTTTTCCGAGGGCCAGCCGATACTCTGGTGGTCGCCCGACCCGCGCACGGTGTTATTCCCGCAAGAGCTGCATGTCTCGCGCAGCCTGGCAAAACTATTGCGCCAGCAACGTTACCACGTGACGTTCGACCGCGACTTCGAAGGGGTTATAAGGGCCTGCGCCGAACCGCGAAGCTATGCCGACGGCACGTGGATTACCGAAAAAATGCAAGATGCCTACATCGAGCTTCACGCACGCGGCCACGCGCATTCGGTAGAAGTCTGGGACAACGGCGAGCTGGTTGGCGGTTTGTACGGCCTGGCGATGGGCCAATTGTTTTTTGGCGAGTCCATGTTCAGCCGCGCAGACAACGCCTCAAAAGTGGGCTTTGCGACGCTGGTCAGTCACCTGAAGGCCTGGGGTTTTGTGCTAATTGACTGCCAGATGCCGACCAATCACCTCGAAAGCCTAGGCGCACGTTCAATTCCACGGCAACAATTCGCCGATTACCTACACAAACATCTCGATCTACCTACAAACGCAGAGTGGGTTTGATAGGCGAGTTTTGCTGGCTGGCTTACACTTAATTCAAAGATTTCCCTGAGGGCCCATCATGACCGAGCTGGCGCGCTTGAAGTTTTATGCCACTCAACCTCACGCTTGCAGCTACCTGCCCGATGAACAGGCGACCACACTGTTCCTCGACCCCAGCCAGCCGATGGATGTGCAGGTCTATGCCGACTTGTCCGAAATGGGCTTTCGTCGCAGTGGCGACCACCTTTATCGCCCCCATTGCGTGAAATGCGATGCGTGTACGCCTGCGCGCATTCCGGTACAGACGTTTATCCCCAACCGCCAGCAAAAGCGTATTTTCAAACGCAATGCCGACCTCCAGGTCAAGGCAGCCAAACCCGGCTTTAGCGATGAGTACTTCGCCCTCTACAAGCGCTACATCGAACAACGGCACGCGGACGGCGACATGTACCCGCCAAGCCGTGAGCAGTTTTCTACGTTTTTGGTGCGCGACTTGCCGTTCTCGACGTTCTACGAGTTCCGCCTCGACGGACGGTTACTGGCCGTAGCGGTCACTGACGTGCTGCCCAATGGTTTGTCGGCGGTGTATACGTTCTACGAGCCTGACGAAGAGCGCCGCAGCTTGGGCCGCTACGGAATTCTCTGGCAAATTGCCGAAACCCGCCGCCTGGGCCTGAATGCGCTGTACCTCGGGTACTGGATCAAGAACTGCAAAAAGATGAATTACAAGACTGAATATCGGCCCATTGAGCTGCTGATTAATCAGAGATGGAGCACTCTTTACTGAACCCCTTGGCTTAAACCCTACTTTTCGGGCACAATGCACGCCGCTTTTGCCTGGCGCAGTTGCACCGGGCCATTCACTGGACACCGAGGGCTTTACTGCATGTCGAAAGAAGACAGCTTCGAAATGGAAGGCACTGTCGTCGACACCCTGCCCAACACCATGTTTCGTGTGGAGTTGGAAAATGGGCACGTCGTAACCGCGCATATTTCCGGCAAGATGCGCAAGAACTACATTCGTATTCTTACCGGTGACAAAGTGCGCGTCGAACTGACGCCCTATGACTTGAGCAAAGGGCGCATCACTTACCGCGCTCGTTAATCAAGTCAATACAAGACGCCCGGCTCTGCCGGGCGTTTTTGTTTGCCTGCGATATGACGAGCGCCAGCCCTGACTGTAGGAGCGAGCTTGCCTCGCGATCTCTTGATCTAAGCCCCCTCACCCTAGCCCTCTCCCGCAGGAGAGGGAACCGATTGGGGGATGCTGAAGATACTCGCCGGCCTGCTTGCTACGCGACAGCGCGGCGTCGAAGACGAGGCGGCAGCCCTACAGTGCTTACCTATAAAAAAAGCGCCTTTCGGCGCTTTTTTTATTTCACGGGCACATCAAGCCATCTCAACGTCTGTTTCGAACTCGAAGATCAGCTCGCCATCTTTGAGGTCGATGTTAACCACGCCGCCATGATCGGCCAGCTCACCAAAGAGAATCTCTTCAGCCAGTGGACGCTTGATTTTGTCCTGAATCAGGCGCGCCATCGGGCGAGCGCCCATGGTCACGTCGTAGCCGCCAGCCGCCAGCCAGCCACGCGCGGCATCGGTCACCACCAGTTGCACGTGCTTGTCTTCCAACTGCACTTGCAACTCGGTGAGGAACTTGTCCACCACGTGCTTGATCACTTCATGACTGAGGCGACCAAATTGAATGATGGTGTCCAGGCGGTTACGGAACTCAGGGGTGAAGCTCTTCTTGATCACTTCCATTGCATCGGTGGCGTGATCCTGCAAGGTAAAGCCGATCGATGCCCGCGAAGCCGTCTCTGCACCCGCGTTGGTGGTCATGATGATGATCACGTTACGGAAATCAGCCTTGCGACCGTTGTTGTCGGTCAGCGTGCCGTGGTCCATGACCTGCAGCAGCAGGTTGAAGACCTCAGGGTGCGCTTTCTCGATTTCATCCAGCAGCAGTACGCAGTGCGGTTGCTTGGTGATGGCTTCGGTGAGCAGGCCGCCCTGATCAAACCCGACATAGCCTGGAGGCGCACCGATCAGACGCGATACGGTGTGGCGCTCCATGTACTCGGACATGTCAAAGCGAATCAGCTCAACACCCAGCGCCTTGGACAACTGGCGCGCAGCTTCGGTTTTACCCACACCGGTCGGGCCTGCGAACAGGAACGAACCGACAGGCTTGTCTGGCGACTTGAGCCCGGCTCGCGACAGCTTGATGGCCGTCGACAAGGAGTCAATCGCCGCATCCTGGCCAAACACCGTCAACTTAAGGTCGCGCTCAAGGTTACGCAGCAGCTCTTTATCGGAGCTGGAGACGCTCTTAGGCGGAATACGGGCGATTTTCGCCACGATGTCTTCGACCTGTTGCACATCGATACGCAGAGCACGTTTTTCAACCGGCTGCAGGCGCTGATACGCCCCCGCCTCGTCGATCACGTCAATGGCTTTGTCCGGCATGTGCCGGTCATTGATGTAGCGTGACGCCAGCTCTGCCGCCGCACGCAGGGCCTCATCAGTGTATTCAATACCGTGATGCTGCTCGAAACGCCCTTTAAGGCCGCGCAGAATACCGATGGTGTCTTCAACCGAAGGTTCGGACACGTCGACTTTCTGGAAGCGCCGCGCCAGAGCACGGTCTTTTTCAAAGATCCCGCGAAATTCCTGGAACGTGGTCGAACCAATGCAACGGATCTCACCCGAGGACAGCAGGGGCTTGAGCAGGTTGGAAGCATCCATTACGCCACCGGACGCCGCGCCCGCACCAATAATGGTGTGGATCTCGTCGATGAACAAAATGGCTTGCGGACGCTTTTTCAGCTCACCGAGCAACGCCTTGAAGCGCTTCTCGAAATCGCCGCGGTACTTGGTACCGGCCAGCAATGCCCCTAGGTCCAGCGAATAAACGATGCTATTGGCCAGCAGGTCCGGCACCTGATTATCAACGATGCGCTTGGCCAGGCCTTCGGCAATCGCGGTTTTACCCACGCCCGCCTCGCCCACCAGCAGCGGGTTGTTTTTACGCCGACGCGCCAGAATCTGCGCAACGCGCTCAACTTCGTTTTCACGCCCCACCAGCGGATCAATCCGGCCCTGGCGAGCCAGCTCGTTCAGGTTGCTGGCGTAAGCATCCAGAGGATTGCTTGAAGAAGACGACTCACCGCCCTCTTCATCCTGCATTTCGTTCTCGTTTTCAGCGTGATCGCCATGGCCCGGCACTTTGGAAATACCATGCGCGATGAAGTTGACCACATCGATGCGGGCAACGCTCTGTTGCTTGAGAAAGAACACCGCCTGGCTTTCTTGCTCACTGAAGATCGCTACCAGCACATTGGCGCCGGTGACTTCACGTTTGCCGGAGCTTTGTACGTGGAACACAGCGCGCTGCAAGACCCGTTGAAAACCCAGGGTTGGCTGAGTTTCACGGTCTTCGTCGTGGACAGGGATCAGGGGGGTGGTGGAATCAATAAACTCTTGCAGGTCATGCTTGAGTTTGTCGAGGTTTGCGCCACAGGCGCGTAGAACGGTTGCGGCCGCCTCATTATCCAGAAGCGCTAGAAGGAGGTGCTCGACCGTCATGAACTCATGACGCTTTGAGCGTGCTTCCTTGAAGGCCAGATTGAGGGTGACTTCGAGCTCGCGATTTAACATGGCTTCACCTCATACCCAAGTGGTCGGCGTTAACCGTCCTTCTCGATTTCACAGAGTAGCGGATGCTGGCTTTCGCGTGCGTACTGGTTTACCTGCGCCGCCTTGGTCTCGGCGATGTCGCGGGTAAAGATGCCGCACACTGCCCGTCCTTCTGTATGAACGGCCAGCATGACCTTGGTCGCCAATTCGCGATTCAAGTTAAAAAACACCTCAAGCACTTCGACAACGAAATCCATGGGTGTGTAGTCATCGTTGAACAAAACCACCTTGTACATCGGCGGTGCCTGAAGCGCAGGCTTAGCCTCTTGCACAGCCAAGCCAGCGGAATCTTCGTCATCATAATCGGGCTGATCATGATTGGATGTTAGTCGAATCTGGCTGATTGCATGCATGGAAAGAAAGGTTCGTCTTTGATCGATTACAGTGATGGAGGCAGACGTAGCAAATTTCAACTGCGCCGCCGCGTGACCTTGACTATCGGTAAAACGGTGTTACAACCAATAGAACCCACAGTGGGTAATAAAGGTCCGTGCAGTCAACCATATTTCGTGGTTTCTGCGCGAGTGAACTGGATGATACTCCAGTGATGGAGTTGTTTGCAGCAGAGGGAGATGAGTATGCAAGGCAAGGTCAAGTGGTTTAACAACGCCAAAGGCTTCGGCTTTATCAATACGGAAGCCAAGGAAGGCATCGACGAGCATGGACATCCAATCGACTTCTTCGCCCATTTTTCCGCCATTCAGATGGACGGCTACAAAACGCTGAAAGCAGGCCAGCCTGTCAGCTTTGAAATCATTCAGGGGCCAAAAGGCCTGCACGCTGTGGCAATCACCGACGCCAAGGTGCTGACACCACCACCCGTGACGGCATCAGGCACTACCCGCCTGTCGGTCTGAGCTCGCGAGCACAGCCCGTCATGAAGAACGGCCGATTCTCACACAGGATCGGCCGTTTTTTTATTGCACTAGCCGCCATGCGCGCGCATACCCCACCCTAAAAACCCCAGAAAAGCCCCGTAAACACGGGCGCATCAGGCCAAAACCAAGGGCATTTTGCCGCAGGTTCTTAGACCAATTGATGATTTGTGTTAGGCCACCCCCCTCGCAGCAACCTTAGTGACCTATGTATACTGCGCCGGTGACCACGGAGTCACTCAGCAACACCTACTGGAATGAGTCTTTCAGGCCTAGAAAGGCTGAGCCGTTACCCCGGCTCGACCGCTTGACGCTCTACTGATGCATTCACATCACAGCGAAGAACCTCGACTTTCGGCTCATTGTTCACTGTGTACGAAAGCGCCTACCCTGCGCATCTCGAGTATCTGAGCACGCTCAGCAAAGAAGAGAGTTAATCCGAAATGCCCAACCGTTCGAAGATCATCTACACCTTCACCGACGAAGCTCCGGCGCTCGCCACCTATTCACTGCTGCCTATCATCGAGGCTTTCACCGCCAGCGCTGATATTGACGTTGAGACGCGCGACATCTCTTTGGCAGGCCGCATCCTCGCCAGCTTCCCCGAGCAATTGGGTGACAAGGCCGTAGCAGACCACCTCGCCGAACTGGGCGCCCTGGCTGTTACCCCTGAAGCCAACATCATCAAGCTGCCTAACATCAGCGCCTCGGTTCCTCAGCTGCAAGCTGCCATCAAGGAACTGCAAGCACAGGGCTTCAACATCCCTGACTACCCGGACACAGCGACGACTGACGCCGAGAAAGACATCAAGGCGCGTTACAGCAAAGTCATGGGCAGCGCCGTAAACCCGGTACTGCGCGAAGGCAACTCGGACCGCCGCGCCCCGCTGTCGGTTAAAAACTACGCTCGCAAGCACCCGCACAAAATGGGCGCTTGGGCTGCAGACTCCAAGTCTCACGTGGCTCACATGAGCGAAGGCGATTTCTACGGCAGCGAAAAAGCGGCCCTGATCGAAGCCCCGGACAGCGTTAAAATCGAACTGATCGCTCAAGACGGCACTACCACCGTCCTGAAGGAAAAAACCGCCGTACAAGCCGGCGAGATCATCGATTGCTCCGTTATGAGCAAAAATGCCCTGCGCAAGTTCGTAGCGGCCGAAATCGAAGACGCCAAGAAACAAGGCGTGCTGTTCTCGGTTCACTTGAAAGCCACCATGATGAAGGTTTCCGACCCGATCATGTTTGGTCAGATCGTGGCTGAGTTCTACAAGGACGCGCTGGCCAAACACGCCGACGTCCTGAAAGAAATCGGTTTCAACCTGAACAACGGTATTGGCGACCTGTACGCCCGCATCAAGGCACTGCCAGCCGAGAAGCAAGCTGAAATCGAAGCTGACATCCAGGCTGTCTACGCCAACCGTCCTGCTCTGGCGATGGTCAACTCTGACAAAGGCATCACCAACCTGCACGTACCAAGCGACGTGATTGTTGACGCCTCGATGCCAGCGATGATTCGTGATTCCGGCAAGATGTGGAACACCGAAGGCCAACTGCAAGACACTAAGGCCATCATCCCGGATCGCTGCTACGCAACCATCTACCAGGCCACGATCGAAGACTGCAAAAAGCACGGTGCTTTCGATCCGACCACCATGGGCAGCGTGCCAAACGTTGGCCTGATGGCGCAAAAAGCCGAAGAGTACGGCTCGCACGACAAAACCTTCCAGATCAAAACCCCTGGCGTTGTTCGGGTAACCGACAGCAACGGCAACGTGCTGATGGAACAAAAGGTTGAGGAAGGCGACATCTGGCGCATGTGCCAGGCCAAAGACGCACCGATCCGCGACTGGGTCAAACTGGCCGTTAACCGCTCCCGCGCCAGCAACACCCCGGCTGTATTCTGGCTGGACCCTAAGCGTGCCCACGACGCACAGATGATCAAGAAGGTTGAAACCTACCTGAAAGATCACGACACCAGCGGCCTGGACATTCGCATCATGTCGCCTGTCGACGCCATGAAATTCACCCTGGAGCGCACCCGTGCCGGCCTGGACACCATCTCGGTGACCGGTAACGTACTGCGCGACTACCTGACTGACCTGTTCCCGATCATGGAACTGGGCACCAGTGCCAAAATGCTCTCGATCGTCCCACTGATGAATGGCGGCGGCCTGTTCGAAACTGGCGCAGGCGGTTCGGCACCCAAGCACGTGCAACAACTGCTGGAAGAAAACTTCCTGCGTTGGGACTCGCTGGGTGAGTTCCTGGCACTGGCTGCTTCCCTGGAGCACCTGGGCACCACCTACAACAACGCAAAAGCGTTGGTGTTGGCCAAAACCCTGGACCAGGCCACTGGCCAGTTCCTCGACAACAACAAATCGCCATCGCGTAAAGTCGGCAACATCGACAACCGCGGCAGCCACTTCTACTTGGCGCTGTACTGGGCTCAAGCCCTGGCGGCCCAGACTGAAGACAAAGAGCTGCAAGCCCTGTTTGCCCCAGTGGCAAAAGCCATGACCGAGAACGAGGCAAAAATCGTTGCCGAACTCAACGCCGTGCAGGGCAAGCCTGTGGACATCGGTGGTTACTACCACGCCGACGCCGACAAGGTGAGCACCGTAATGCGCCCTAGCGCCACGCTGAACGATATCATCGCTTCTCTGGTGTAAGAGCAACAAGCAACAGCACAGACCCCGGCCCACGACGCCGGGGTTTGTGTTTTTACGGGCCATACAAACCCTGTGGGAGCGGGCTTGCTCGCGATAGCATCAGCGCGTAAAAAGCACAGACTGAAGCGCCTGCATCGCGAGCAAGCC
>NZ_JASCPQ010000129.1:0-12399 GCF_029959305.1 Pseudomonas sp. PS01297 | reverse complement strand
AGCTTGCCTCGCGATCTTTTGATCGTTTAAAAGATCGCGAGGCAAGCTCGCTCCTACACAAGTGTCGTGGGGGTTACTCGGTGGGGAGTTTTTCCAGGGCGGCGCGCAGGGCGTCTGCGCTGGCGAAGGTTTGCTGCGACACCAGCGTGCCGTTGTCCAGTTGCAACCACAGCACCTGGTCGTCTGCGCCGGGGTATTGGGCGGCGATCTTGCCGTCGCGATCCAGCACGACGCGGTAGCTGTAGTCGCGCATTTTAGGGATGGCGATGAATTTGCCGATCAATGACGGCATGGCATGCACGTCAGCCAAAAAGGCGACATGGCGGGCCTCAAGGTAACCTTTTGGCTGGTTTTCCAGCGCCGCTTTTACCAGCTTGGAACCGTCCATGTTGCGGGCCACCAGCAGCACGTGGGTGTTGGCGTCCAGGGTGTAAGGCTGGTCGTGCTGGTCTTGCAACGTCCAGGGGGTAAGGTGTTCACCCACCGTGGCGGCGAAGCTTTGCAACGACAGGGCGCTTAACAGCAGTAAAAGTGCAATTCTCACTGTGTAGTCTCTCTATTTTCGGGTGGTTTTCTGGGCTAGACGTTTGACCCAGTCGCCGCCACAGGCGCGCTGGCATTCGTCTTCGGAGTCATAAAAAACGTGGTTGGCCACCTGGCGCACGTTGATATTGGCATCGGCCAGGGCGCGGGTGGTGAGTTCAACCATAAACCGCGCCTCGCCATCGGCCAGGGCGAAGTCTTTGTTGACCTGGTTGTCGAACACCCAGACCACCTTCAGGCTGGCCGGGAAGGCTTCGAAGTCGACTGAGTGGGTGAGCCAGACAAAGCCCGGAATTTGCCCTTTGGCGGTTTCACAGGCATCGGTCAGGTGTTTAACCAGGCGACGTTCGATCTGAGCCTGGTTACGTTTGTTCAAAGACATGGGTGAATCCTGTGGGCAGCGGTGGCAAAAGCGCGATTGTACGTGAACTGTCCCTTAGCCATTGATCTACTTCACATCGCTAAAAAGATGCGTTTACGTCAAAAGTGCCACCTGAGGTAGAATGTCGCGGTTTGAAGGCTGACACCGCCGGTTTTTCGCATCCGGGCAGGCTCTCTGGAAAGAGTTGCAAGAGGTGTCAGTACCAATGGAGTCGCAAGAAGGTGTCGGGAGTGAAGGAGCTGGACAGGGCAGACCTGTTATCGGCCGCGCCCGGCACTTACCCGAAATGTCACCCAAGTAGCTGAAGCCAAAAGCAATAAAAGATCAGCGCCCAAGGTACATAAAAGTGAGGTCTATAGTGTGCATAGGCCTTATATATCTACCCGAACAAGGCCTGATGAAGGGCTCGGTTGTAGGCAAGCCTGTCCTGTAATCCTGTCCAGTTCTGTTCAGCGCGCCGTGCCGGGTAGATGGCGTTTTATCTTAGGTACGACAACATGTTAAAGAAGATGAACAAAGGGCTTTTGGGCCTGGCGCTGACCATGGGCATCACGTCCGTGCACGCTGCCGAGCCAAAGCACGTTGATGTCCTGCTGATTGGCGGCGGCATCATGAGCGCTACCTTGGGTGTCTGGCTCAACGAGCTGGAACCTGGCCTGTCCATGGAGATGATCGAACGTCTCGATGGCGTCGCTCAAGAAAGCTCCAACGGCTGGAACAACGCGGGTACCGGTCACTCGGCTTTGGCTGAACTGAACTACACCCCTGAAGACAAGAACGGCAACGTTGAGATCCCAAAGGCCATTGAAATCAATGAAGCCTTCCAGATTTCGCGTCAGTTCTGGGCCTGGCAGGTCAAGAACGGTGTTCTGAAAAACCCTCGTTCGTTCATCAACTCCACTCCGCACATGAGCTTTGTGTGGGGCGATGACAACATCAAGTTCTTGAAAAAACGCTACGAGGCGCTGCAGGCCAGCCCTCTGTTCGCGGGTATGCAGTACTCCGAAGACGCGGACCAGATCAAGAAGTGGGTACCGCTGATGATGGAAGGGCGTGACCCGAACCAGAAAGTCGCGGCCACCTGGACGCCAATTGGTACTGACGTGAACTTCGGCGAAATCACGCGCCAGTTCGTGTCTTACCTGCAAACCAAGCCTGGTTTCACGCTGAACCTGTCCAGCGAAGTTAAAGACATCAAGCGCAACGAAGATGGTTCGTGGCGTGTGGTGTACAAAAACCTCAAGGACGGCACCACTAGCGAAACTGACGCCAAGTTTGTCTTCATCGGCGCTGGCGGTGGGGCTCTGCACCTGCTGCAGAAATCCGGTATCCCTGAAGCCAAGGAATACGCTGGCTTCCCGGTAGGCGGTTCGTTCCTGGTGACCGATAACCCAACGGTTGCCGAGCAGCACCTGGCCAAGGCTTACGGTAAAGCTTCGGTTGGCGCTCCGCCGATGTCGGTTCCGCACCTGGACACCCGCGTGCTGGATGGCAAGCGCGTCATCCTGTTTGGCCCGTTCGCGACCTTCTCGACCAAGTTCCTGAAAGAAGGCTCGTACTTCGACCTGCTGACCAGCACCACGGCGCACAACATCTGGCCAATGACCAAAGTCGGTATCGAACAATACCCGCTGGTTGAGTACCTGGCCGGCCAACTGATGCTGTCGGACGAAGACCGCTTCAACGCGCTGAAAGAGTACTACCCGAACGCCAAGCAAGAAGACTGGCGTCTGTGGCAAGCCGGCCAGCGTGTGCAGATCATCAAGCGTGACGAAGAGAAGGGCGGCGTGCTGAAACTGGGCACCGAGATCGTTGCTGCTAAAGACGGCAGCATTGCCGGTCTGCTGGGCGCCTCGCCAGGTGCTTCGACCGCTGCACCGATCATGCTCAACGTGCTTGAAACCGTGTTTAAGGACAAGGTTGCGACCCCTGAGTGGCAAGCCAAGCTGCACCAGATCGTGCCTAGCTACGGCACCAAGCTGAACGGTTCGCCTGAGCGCGTTGCACAAGAATGGGCGTACACCGCCGATGTGCTGCAACTGACTCCGCCGCCTGCCATTCCGGCAGCCAACGGTACACCAGCAGCACCTGCTGAGCCGGCCAAGCCTGCTCCAAGCAACCCAGCGGCCGACATGGCGCTGTAAAAAAAGCAGCCCCGCCCAACAACCGTTGGGCGGGGCTCTTTTTTAGCCTCGCAGCCTTCCCCGCAGCATCCCTAGCTACACTCCTTCTTGCCTAAGCGTTACTGCGTGCCGAACAACGCGGTCCAGTAGATGCCTGCATCACTTTTAGGGTCTGTCGCATAGGCGGCGCCCAACTCGCGAAATTGCGGGTTCATGATATTGGCGCAGTGCCCGGGGCTTGCCAGCCAGCCGTCGACGACTTTGCGTGGCGTGTCCAGGCCGGCGGCGATGTTCTCGCCGATTTGTTGGGCAATGTAGCCAGCCAGTTCTGCGCGATCACCCGGCGTGCCGCCGGTGCGGTCTTTGTGGTCAAAGTAATTGTTGTTGGCCATGTCGCGGGTGTGCGCCTCGGCGGCGGTCTCTAGGGTGGCGTTCCAGGTCAATGGGCCGGTAGGCGCGAAGGCTTGGGTGCCGCATTGGCGCGGCTGGGTGCGGGCGCTGTTGATTAGCTCAAGAACCTTTTGGCCCTCTGCCTGAGCGTCGCCCAGGCGTGCAGTCAACAGAGGGCGCGCCAGCACGATGCGCCAATCCTGCCCGGTGTGGCTGACGCCGATGTCGACAAACTGCGGGTCGAGCACCACTTTGCAGAAGCTTTCGCGCACGGCTTTCATTGCTGCCTCGGAGTCACGCGGGCCCGAGAGGTTGATGGCTTGCACGTTGACCATCGGGTAGGCGGCTTGCGCGAGCGACTGCTGCAAATCGCCAAAACCGTTCGCGGGCAGTACCAGACGAATATCAGAGGTCAGCGGCGGCAGTTCTTGCGACGCCAGGCCAGCGCATGGTTGCGCCTGGCTGCGGTACACGTTGATTGAGTCAACCAGTTGCGATTCTTCGCTGGCCAATGCGCTGGCGCTGAAGAGCAGGCCCAGGCTGAGCCCGGCAAGGCGGGTGAGGGTGAAGTGACGGCGCATAACGTTGCCTCGGATCGGAATGCGCCCATCATGCGTTATTTCAGGCTGGCCACGAAAGCCTTGGCTTTGGCGGTGAGCTGGTCGATCTGGCGGTCGCGTTTCTTTTCGGCGTCGATCATGGCTTTTTTGCCGTTGCGATTGAGCAGGTAGGTGTGGATCTGCCGCACCTCGGTAGACTGATACACCGCTGCCACGTCCAGCACGCCCATGAGTCCGTCCGAACTGTAATTGCGGGTGTTCATGAGCACTTGCGGGCCGCGGGTGCCGATGACGTTAAAGCCCATGCGTTGCAGCGCGGCGACTTTGCTCACGCTGCAGCTCAGTTCGGTGTGCGGGTAGCGGCGGGTGATTTCCTCCAGCATGGCCTGCATCACGCCCAGATGGCGATGGCTGGCCAACTCGGCCATGTAGGCTACGCCGCAGGCCTGCGGGTCGTCTTTGTACGGCAAGTACAGGGCGAAACCGGTGACCTTGTCCGGGTCTTGTTCATCGGTGGCGACAATCAGTTCTACCGCGATGCCTTTTGAGCCGTCGAGGGCTTGCAGGTACAGGTGCACTTCAAAGCCGATGGCGTACTGGTAGATGCTGTAGAGCAGGTTGCTCGGCGCGATTTCCATGGCGCTGATGTCGCTGAGATGGTCAACGACCAGTTGCATGATCTGCGCGTTGATCGGCTCGCTGATCGGCGTGTCGAAGTGGGTGAGGGTGGTCATAAGCGTGGCCTGCGAGGCGAAAAAACTGCTGCTGTAGGAGCGAGCTTGTCTCGCGATCTTTTGATCGTTTAAAAAGATCGCGAGGCAAGCTCGCTCCTACAGGGAGGAGATTGGTTTAGCGCTGGCTTAGCCAGTAGTCATGCAAGGCACGGGCGGCCGGAGCTACCAAGGCTACTTGTTGCTGGTAGGCCGGTACGTCGAAGTCTTCTGGCAGTTCAAAGTTGTCTTGTTCAGCCAAGTCGACGATGGTTTTCAGCAGGCCGGTCTGGATGTCGGGCATGTCGGGCCATTGCGCCAGGGTCACGCCGCGGATGTAGCCGAAGCACCATTCTTCGGCCAGGGTCAAGTTTTGGCCCTGGTGTTCGGATTCTTCAAAGCGCGGCGCAAAGGTTTTGCTGTCTTCTGCCAGTTGGCGGGCCAGGGTGTTGAAATGGCGTACGCTCAGCTCGATGAAGTGTTTGGCTTCTTCGGGGTCTTCCCAGTCCGGGTTCTGGCCGCCCCAGATCGCGGGGAACCAGTCGGCGATGTCGACCTGCGTCGGGCTTGAAACCAGTGCAGTAAAGAAGCCATCCAGCTCGCAGGTGTTGAGGATGGAGTGATCGTCGCCGTATTTGAGCAGGGTGTCTTCGAGTACGTCGAAGTCGGCGGCATTCAGAGGCTGGCTGTGCATGGCAGGTTCCTTGGCATGTAGTCCTGGGGCAACGTTACGTCAGACGTGTCAGCGTCAGTCAACCCGAACAATCGAATCAACCACAAAGTATTTAAAGCCGGCTTTGGCCAGGGCTTTTTTTGCCTCTTGTTCGGCGTCGAACTGGCTCAGCAGTTTGGAGTCGTGAATGAACACGGTTTCTTCGCCGTCATAGACTTTGCTGACGTGCAGGGTAACCCGCAACATCGGCCCTCGACGCTTGACCGGTGCACGCGGTGCGGGCTTGGGAGTGAGGGTTGCAGCGGGTTTGGGTGTGGCGGGAATTGCAGGTGGAGCGGGTGGCGTAACTGGCTTTGTCGCTACGGGCAGATCAAGGCCGAGCGCTATACGCATTTCGTCCTCGGTGAATCCGGTGCTCATGGTGTGGCTCTATCGTTATTCAAAAACGCGCTTATAAGTTATTGGGAAGGTATAAGCAAGGAAAACCAGCCCCTTGGCTTGATAATTGCCGGATATGTCGCAAAGTTTACTCTTAACAGAAGGTTCAGGTGTCACGCAGCAGGTCGTGACTGTCGAGCAGCTTGTAGGCAATCTCCGGGCGTTTTTCCAACGCTCGACGAATCGCCGCCGGAATCGACTGGCGCGTTTTGCGACACAAACCAGGCTGGTCGGCGACGCGGATTTCGATCCCGCGCATGGTTCGTACCTCGTTGAAGCCGGGTTCAACCTGCACCTTTATGCCTAGCTGTTCGTACATGCGCCGTTGCATGCGCTGCAGATCGTCCAGGCTCTGGATGTTTTCCAGGCGCTCAAGCATGACTTTTTCGGCCTGGCGGGTGAGGCCCAGAATGCGCAGGTCGGGAGCAGGTTGCGCCAACAGGTGGTCGCGCTCGCAATTGCAAGCGCCGGGAGGGCAGGGTTGGCGGACCACAGTGGATGAGCTCATGGGCATGAGCATAGCCATATCGGCCCATAGTTGTCGCGTATCAGGGGGCCTTGAGGCGCCGGACTACCAGGGCGATCAGTTCGTTGATCATCGGTGCGAAGGCTTTGGCCGTGCAGGTTTGCCCCAGCATCACGGTGCGCGTGGTGAGGTGTGAAAACAGCGCGTCGAACAGAATGGGCGGCAATTCAGAGAACGAACTATTGGCCGCGATGAGGCCGCGATGGCGTTGCTGTTCAAGCAGGTTGAAGATCAACTGGTGCCAGACTTTGGGGCCGTGTTCATACCAGGTTTGCCCCACTTGCGGCACGTGCGCAGAGCCATTGACCACCAGTCGGTAGAAGTCGACATGGCGTGGGCTGGTGACCACCGCCACGAGTTCTTCAAGAATCAGCTCCAGGCCGCGGGTCAGTTCGATGCCCGAGGTGTTGAGTTGCTTGAGGTTGATGATGAAGTCTTCGCAGAGGTATTCGACCACCGCCACCAGCAAGTCGGCCTTGCTGCCGAAGTAGCGGTAAATCGTGGCTTTGGAGCCGCCAGCTGCGGCTACGATGGCGTCCATGCTGAGGCCATCGTAGCCCTGCTGCAAAAACAGTTCACTGGCTGTGATCAGCAAGTTGCGCCGCTTCTCCTCGCTCCGGGTTGCGGTTGAAGGGCTGGAGCGGTGCAACTGTGGCATGGGAACTACTCTTTTTCAGGGAGCGCGTACGCTATCACGTAATCCCCGCGATCTGGAGACTGACGTGCGCCCCCGGCGACGATGACCACGTACTGGCGCCCGGTTTTAGGCGACAGGTAGGTCATGGGGGTGGCTTGCCCGCCGACCGGCAAACGGCCTTTCCAGAGGTCCTTGCCAGTGGCCATGTCCATGGCCCGCAGGTAGTAGTCTTGCGTGCCGGCGTAGAACACCAGGCCGGAAGCAGTGGTTGCACCGCCGCCCAGAGTCGGCATGCCCAGCGGGATCGGCAGGTTGGCGCGTACACCGTTGATCACGGCGTCTTCAACCGTGCCGGCAGGGCGCTCCCAGACTTTCTTGCGGGTATTCAGGTCCACGGCGGCAAACACGCCCCAAGGCGGGCTCTGGCACGGAATGCCCAACGGCGAGTTGAAGCCCTTGTGGTCGATCACGAACGGTGTGCCTTCCATCGGGTAGGTACTGCCCACGCCGTGGCCGGATTTGAGGTGCGACAGGTCGACGTTTTCACGCGGCACCAGCTTGACCACCTGCGGGATGCGGATGTCGTTGACGAACAGGTAGCCGGTGTTTTCGTCGATCGCGCCGCCACCCCAGTTGAAGCCGCCGTAGTAGCCCGGATAAATCAGGGTGTCCTGGGTGCTTGGGGCGGTGAATTCACCGTTGTAGTTGAGCTTTTTGAAGTTGATGCGGCACATCAACTGATCAAAGAACGTGGCACCCCACATGTCTTTTTCGGTCAGTGGATCGGCACCGAACGTCGGCATGCCCACCGAGTACGGTTGGGTTTTGGCCACCCAGTCTCCGGCAGCGACGTCCTGAGGCACCGGCTTTTCGATCACGTCGGCAATCGGCTGGCCGGTGCGACGGTCAAGCATGAAGATCTGCCCGCGCTTGGTCAGCTGGATCAGCGCCGGGATGGTACCGCCTTTGCCGTCCGGCACGTCATACAGCGACGGTTGCGCGGCAATGTCGTAGTCCCACAGGTCGTGATGCACGGTCTGGAAAGTCCAGCGCTCGCGGCCTGTCGCCATGTCCAGGGCGACCACGGCCGAGGAGTACTTCTCGGTCAGCTCCGGGCGTGTGCCGCCCCAGAAGTCTGGCTGTTGGTTGCCGAGTGGCAGGTACACCAGGCCCAGCTCATCGTCGAACGCAGGCGTGGACCACATGTTCGGCGTACTGCGGGTGTAGGTTTCGCCTTCAGGTGGCAGCTTGCGGATGTCCGGGTTGCCCAGATCCCAGGCCCAGACCAGCTCGCCAGTGTCGGCGCTGAACGCACGGATCACGCCTGAAGGTTCGTCCAGCGAGCGGCCATCAAAGACCCATCCGCCGAGAATGATCAAGTTGCGCGAAATGGTCGGTGCCGAGGTGTAGGCGTAGTAGGGCACGTTTTCCATGACCCGGCCCAGGCCCGTGGTCAGGTCGACGGAGCCGTGGTCACCGAAGTCTTCGCAGGGCTTGCCGGTTTCTGCGTCGATGGAGATCAGGCGCGCATCCATGGTCACTTGCACGATACGCTTGGCGCAGCTGTTGCCTTGGGCCGGTTTGGCAGGCTTAAGATCTGCGAACACCAGTGGGTGTTCAACCTTGGCCGGCTCGTAGTAGCTCACGCCGCGGCAGCGGTTCCAGGTTTTGGTGTTTTGTGCTTTTGGATCGAAGGTCCAGCGTTGCTCGCCGGTGTCGGCGTCCAGGGCAATCACTTTGCTGGTCGGGGTGCAGGTGTACAGGGTATCGCCCACCTGGATCGGGGTGTTCTGGTACTCCGACGCGCCCTCTGCGATTTCGCCGGTGCGGTAGGTCCAGGCCACTTGCAGTTTGTCGACGTTGTCTTTGTTGATTTGCGTCTGCGCCGAGAAGCGCGTGCCGGCCGGGTTGCTGCCGTAATGGCTCCAGTCGGCGGCTTTATCTGTGCCTTTTGTTTGCGGCTCGGCGGCCAGAGACGGTTCGCCTTCAATCACTCCGTGCGGGGTGAACAAGGCGTTGAAGCCCACGGCCAACACACCGGCAAACACCGCTGCGCCGCCGTAGCTGGCTGCGCGGTGACGGCCCTGACTGAGCCATGGGTGCAGCAATGCGGCCAGCAGGCCGATGACTAGGAACGGGGCCAGACGCGGCACCATCGGCCAGAACGTAAAGCCCACTTCCCACAGTGCCCACATGACGGTTGCTACAAACACAACGCCAATCACCAATGTGGCGGCGGGTTTTCTACGTAGATACAACACACCGCTTATCAGCAGGCCGAAACCAGCCAGCAGGTAGTACCAGGAGCCGCCCAGTGTGACCAGTTGAGCGCCCATGATTGCCAGGAACAGGCCGCTTAGCCCAAGCAAAATCCCGAAGACACCCAGTATCAGGTGTCTCCCTTTAGAGGCAGGCGCCTCTTGTTTAGCATTTTTCATTACGGTATCCCTGAAGCCGGCAGCCAAGGCCTTTACATGCACTGCGAGCGTAGGTTTTAGAATGGTACTGTACGGTACAGTTTTTATTTTGAGCCTGTTTTTGTCACAAATAAAGACAATTTGTCGCAGAGGTGAAATTTTATTTAAGGACGCGGCTGCGTCCTTGGGCTGGCGAGGGCAACCGTAGTCGCTGACGAGGAACGAAGGCTGCGATCAAGATCAAAAGATCGCAGCCTGCGGCGGCGCCTACACGAGGTCTTCTTCGAGAAGTGCGGCGTACAACTGACGGTCAATATTGGCCCCGCTCAAAATCACGGCCACGCGGCGGCCTTGCTGTAGCGGCTGTTCTTTGATCAGACCGGCCAATGCGGCGGCACCCGCGCCTTCAGCGGTGTTGTGCGTGGCTTCGTGGTACACGCGGATGGCGTGGGCGATGTCGCGGTCTGACACGCGGATCACCCGCGCGGCGCCCTTGGCGATGATTGCCAGCGCGTCAGGTTGTGGCTGGCGACAGGCCAGGCCGTCGGCGAAGGTGTGGGCGGTGTCAGTGCACACCACTTGGCCCTGCTCGACACTCTGCGCATACGCATCGGCATGCTCGGAGACCACGCCGACAATCTCGGTCTGCAGCCCCAGCAGGTCGCGGGCCTGGATCAGCCCGCAGATGCCCGAACCCATGCCGATGGGCACGTACACGGTGTGCAGGTCGGGTACGGCCTCCAGCAACTCCAACGCATAGGTGGCAACCCCGCGTATCAGGTCCGGGTGAAAGGCCGGCACCAAATGCAAGCCATGCTCGGCGGCCAGGGCAGCGGCATGGCTGCGTGCTTCGTCGAAGTCTTTGCCGTGCTCGATCACCGTGGCGCCCAGTGCGCGCATGGCGGCGTTCTTTTCCCGTGAATTGCCTTCGGGCACCACGATGCGAATCTTCAGCCCATGGGCGCGGGCCGCCAATGCCAGGCTCTGGCCATGATTGCCACGGGTGGCAGTGACCAGGCCGCGGGTGTCGGGCTCTCGGGTCAGCAAGCCCTGCACGTACAACATGCCGCCGCGCACTTTAAAGGCGCCGGTCGGCGTATGGTTTTCGTGCTTGACCCATACCGTGCAGTCCAATTGCTCGGCCAGCAGGGGCCAGGCCAGTTGCGGGGTAGGGGACATGCTTTGGTACACAGTGGTCGCGGCGAGTCGAAGGGCTGTCAGGTCAAACATGGCACACCGTCATCAGGGGGATTTGACTCGATTCTAGGGGCGTCGCATTGTATGGGCCGAGACTTATATTGCATGGCCAACAATAAATGTGGATTCCTCTCATAACCGACTCAGCGCAACCGCGTTATCTGGCGCTGGTAGACGCAATCGCCCACGCCATCAGCTGCGGTGAGCTCAAGCCCGGTGAGCGTTTGCCGCCACAGCGGCGGCTGGCCTGGGCGTTGGGCTGGAACCCCAGCACCACCATGCAGGCTTATCGCGAGGCGGCGCGGCGCCATCTGGTGTCGGGCGAAGTCGGGCGCGGCACCTACGTGCTGTCGGGCAGCCAGGAGGCGACGTTGTTCCGCTTGCAACAGGTCGATGAACACGCCGGGAAGATTGACCTGCGCACCAATATCCCGGCGATAGACCACGCCAGCCAAAGCGATCCGCAGGCCCTGCAATGGTTGCTCGAAACCCATCAGTCGATTCGTTTGCAGCATTACCTGAGCGCGGCCGACCTGCTCCAGGCCCGGGTTGTCGGTGCCAGTTGGCTCAAGGCACGCGGCCTGCCTGTGCCGCTGGACAACATCATGCTGTGCACCGGCGCCCAGCAAGGCTTGTTCACGGTGTTGCTGTCGTTGTGCCAGGCGGGTGAGCCGGTGCTGGTTGAAGCGCTGACCGCGCCGGGGATCAAAGCCGCCTGCGCGCAGTTGCGTTTGCCTATGCATGGCATTGCCATGGACGGGCAAGGCATCGTGCCCGAAGACTTTGACCGCATCATCCGCGCCACCGGGGCGCGCATGGCGGTGCTGACTCCGACCCTGCACAACCCGACATCAGCGGTGATGGGTGACGAACGCAAGCAGGCGATTGCCCGGATCGCCCGACGCCATGGCGTGTGGATTATTGAAGATGACGTGTATGGCGCGCTCACCGACAGCCCGCCGTTGTGCAACTACCTGGGGGATTTGGGGATACTCGTTAGCAGCTTGTCAAAGACCGTGGCTGCCGGTGTGCGCCTGGGCTGGATTGTCGCCAGCCCGGCGTTGCTGGCGCGCATCGACCCGCATGCGCAATCGGCGCACTGGGGGATTTCGCCCCTGTGCGTGGCGATTGCCAATCAATGGCTCAGCGACGGCACGGCAGTGCAGCGCTTGGTCTGGCAAACCGAAGAAGTGACCCGGCGCTGGCGCCTGGCAAAAAAATTACTGGGTGCGGTCATGTCCCAGACAGACACGCCATCGCCGCATATCTGGCTGACACTGGCACCCGCTGACGTCAGCTTTGCCCACGCCTGCCAAAAGGTCGGTGTGGAGGTGGTGTCGGCGGAGGTGTTTGCGGTTAAATCCTGCACCCTGAACGCGGTACGCATCAGCCTGACGGCGGCGTCGAGTGCGCAACGCTTGAAAGTTGCGCTGGAGCGTATTGCCCGGCTTATTGACCAAGGAACCCCATGCGCAGAGAAATAGGCTACTGGCACCGCGAAGGCCGCGAGCTGTTTTACTACCTGGAATTCAAGCCTGAAACGGCCGAGTTTTACCTCACCTGCGAACACTCCCCGAGCGAAGGTGAAGGCAGCGTACGTTCGGTATTGCTCAGCGAAGCGCGGGGCGAGCGCTACTACGAAGACGCGTTGCTGATCATCAAAGAAGAACTGTTCAAGCAGTACACCGTGTAACCACGGTTTACACGGCCCTTTGTGGGAGCGGGCTTGCTCGCGATGGTCATTAACGATGACGCGTATTTGTCTGGCAAATGAGGCGCTCTGAAGGCCATCGCGAGCAAGCC
>NZ_JASCPQ010000128.1:0-12492 GCF_029959305.1 Pseudomonas sp. PS01297 | reverse complement strand
AGCTTGCCTCGCGATCTTTTGATCTTTAAAAGATCGCGAGGCAAGCTCGCTCCTACAAGTAATCTAACCGCACCACTCAGGTGCAAATGGATGGGTGCGATAAAACTCACTCATTTTCAGCCGATCACGATTAAACCAGTCGTTGATCCAATACTGATATTGCTGCTGGATGCTTAGCACGTGCCAAGGGGTGCTCAGGGACTCAACCACAGCATGCGCAGCCATCATGCCCGTCATCAGTGCCTTGACTACGCCGTGCCCGGAGGAAGGGTCCAGCACGAAAGCAGAATCACCCGCGATAAAAAAACCGTCGCCACAGGCCTGCTGGCAGAGACGCCACGTGACATCAGCACCGCGAACGGGGCCACTGGCAAGCAACGGTTTGAAAACCGCTGGCGGTACAGCCTGATGGGTGCCCGCGTGGGTAAAACACAGGCGCGTCCAGTGATAGAAATCGCTGCGTATCTTGGCCATCCAGTACCAGCCAAACGGATCAGCTTCTATCCCGCATACCTCAGCACCTTCAGGGCAGTTACCCGTTGCATAGCCATAGTGGGCGAGCAACCGGGGGGAATAGGTGCGCCAGGGCAAGCCCAGATGGCGCGACAGCCAGCCATTGCCACCGCTGGCATCAATAACCCATGCCGCCAGCCTGTCACCCTGCGCCGTGCTGACGCCGCAAACCTGCTGCCGCTCGCGAAGCACGCCCTGTACTCGACACGGCTGCAGCACCTCAACGCCCAACTCGGTGGCACGGTCCAGAAGCACGCTGTCGAGCGTCTCGCGCGGGATTTGATACCCAAGTTCCGGCCCGCTGGCGCTCTCACCAAACGCGCTAAACAACCGCTCGCCCGCCCATTTCACGGCATGGCCCGGGTGACGCAGAAAGCCGGCCTGGTTGATTGCTTGGGCGATGCCAAGTTGGGCAAGCACGGCCTCAACCCCGGGCGGCAACGTTTCTCCTGGACGAGCGCGAGGGAAAACCGCTTGTTCCAGCAACGTCACCCGCAACCCGCGCTGCGCACATAAAATGGCGGCAGCCGTACCGGCCGGGCCGGCACCAACGATGACCACATCCCTATCAGCCACGCGGTGTTATCTGCCACGGTTGGTCGTTGCGCTTTATCAGTAGGGACTCATCTCCGATAAAAAGCTCAACCAGTTCAAGTACCTCTATGTGCCGCTTGGTGTAATCGACCGGGGTCGAGATGGCGCCGTAGCGGTAAATCCGAAAGAAATACACCTGCTCCTGCAGGCGGGACCATGCGTTAAAGTCGGCTCCGGGTGGCGCCCCATCAACACCCGTGACCGGCATGAAGGACAACACTGACCATTTGCCCTGTTCAAAACGGCTGCCACCCGCCCCTACTGCTGCGTAGGCCGACTGCATGGCCAAAATCCGCTGCTGATAGTCGGCCTGGGAGGTCTGCCCTGTCATGTGTAACGACAATTGCCCGTCCAGTGCATTGCGGGTGTAATCGCTGTACGCATACGCCGTGCATTCGACCACTTGACGCCCATCGACGGTGATCAGGCGCGGCCCCGTCAGTCCATCCCACGAGGCTTGCCCCGATAACCCTATTTCGGTGTCCGTCAGTGGGATAATCGTCGGTTTTGGACCATAGGGTTCAAAGGTCCTTGCGCTGTCCGGGGTTACCGCAGGCCAGTACCCCCCTGCTGCCGAGCAGATCCGCACATCTTCTGTAAACGGGCTGCCCAGCAAATAAGCACACATGTATTTAGGCACCCATGCCTGACCATCACCGGCAATCTCCCAACCGGGGCTGAAGGTGCCCGCTGCCGTGTCGGCCAGACAGGACTGGCGCTTTGAACTCGCCGAATCGCCAACGGCTTGCCCTTCATCCGAGGGTGATCCCTGGGTCAACACAGCGGTAATGCTTATGTCTTCGAGGACAAAATGCCCGCCCGCCAGGTCAGGATTGCCCGCAACTCGTCGCTCAGAAAGCGCCGCTAATGCGGCGTACCAGATCCGTTCGGGGAAGCCTTGCTGTTGTTCCCATTCACCCAATTGAGCTTGCCCGCAGGCCGGGTAGAAATCGGGCGCGGCCAGAATCGAATACGCCGCCACGTTTAGCCCGATAGCGGTACTCAAGGCCGGGCAATCGGCCTTGATCCAGCCCTCGGCGGTGAAGTCGATAAAGTGCAGCGCGCGATAGTTGCCTGCCTCGACAATCGCCTCGACGTCCGGATCATTGTTTAAATCGCGAACCGTACCGTCGTCCAGCAGTTGAAAGCGTTTATTGATGATGTAGTTAAACCTGGCATTGGGCGGAACGTTGAAAGAAACGGGCTGGCCCTGGTATTCAGCGGGCTCAACCAGTCGGGGTTTCGCAACCGGCACGCATAAACCCGGCCCGAATAGCTGACTGTCCGCCCACTGTGCTAGCGCCTGAGTCTGTACGAAGGGTGGCTGCGAGAGGTCGGGCTCGAACCAGTCCGCCTCCTGGCCTCTACGCAGATGAAACTGGCGCAGCTTTTCATTGACGTGAAAAGCCTCCAGGTCCACTTGCAGATCAAAACCGGCAATGCATTGCGGGCCATCGAACACTTTGTGCAAGGGCCGCCAAAAATCCAGTTTATCGTCCCCCTCAACCCATCCGGGCCCCGTCTGCCCTTTTTCACGCACGGCCACATAGACACCAAAGCGCGCAGGGATAACCCGCATAGCCTGTGGCTGTCCCTCGACAAAAGGGGTGAAACCGCGCAATGAGGGGTCATACAGGGCGGGCGCAGTGCCGATGCGGGCAATGCCTGTGCGACAAAAGCACAGGTCTGCATGCTGGTGGTGAGGGGTATCGGCACGGGGACGGTACTCGGTGGCAAACACCACCAGCCCCAAGGTCGCGTTGTCGCCCGCCTGCGTCTGTAACGCTTCAAGCGAAGGCAGGGCAACGCCATAGACGAAGTTGAGCAGTGTCTCGAGTTCTGCCGCAGTGGCAAAGTCGGTCAGTGTGTCACCATTGGCGGCGTGCAGCACATTGGGCGAGGCCAAGGCGTGATACAGCAGACTGCGTGCAGGGTTGCCGGCTTCGATAGCACGCGCGCCCTGCAACGAAAAGTCTTCAAAACCCTCAACCGATCGATCAACCGCCAGTTCCTTGCTCAATTCTTCAGCCAGCGGGCGGGCCTGAATATCCAGACCGTGCAGCAACAACAGGTCATGCCAGCCCAAAGGCGCCAAACGCTCGCACAGGCCTTGAACTTCATCAATCAGGGACATACTGGAGGACTCCGCGAAATGACCGAAAACTGAGTCTGTTTGACTCAAGAGATTCGGTCATTTGCCCGGGGCTGCCTACCTGTCAAAAATACCTAAACAGACAAACGGTAAAGGCTCAACATTTCGATCATTACCCACATCGGGACGAACCCTAGCGGCAGCCACACCGCCAGCCGTGCGCGATACGGCAACAACATCAGCAACGCAAAGCCACTGAGCGAGATCAACCCAAACCAGCCAATGGAGCCCATTGCCCAGCCCCAGGCAAGACCGCAAAAGTAGAAGCTCAACGCCAAACTCAACCACCCTGCTCCGCGCAAAGCGCGACGCAACCCGGCTGACGGCGGTTTGTTCCAGACTTGCTTGTAATGGCGCTCAAGCCCTTGGCACAGGGCAAGCATGCCGATATAGGCAAAGGCCCAGGCTGCAAAGTAATGTGCCAGCATCTCAGTTCACCTCCGCCAGCACCGCGGTCTTTTTACGCGGCACCCGCTCGACTTGCGGCTGCGAGACTTTCCAGCACGCCCACAACAGCACACCCCCCAAAGCCATGGCGGTGAGTTCAACACCCATGCGGCTGTGCAATGCCCACGAATGATCAACCGTCAGCAGGCTCACCAGCGGCAAGCTCAGGCACATTACCCCTGCAAGCCCAAGCTGCTCACGCCAGGCGTGCATGCGCGGGCGCAGCAAGGCATGCACGAGGGTCAAGGCCCACACGCCAAAGAACACCGTCAACTCGGCATCCGGGCGCTCGGCCATGCCCACCGCCAGCAAGTGATTGCCCCAAAGGTAAGCGATGCAGGCCAGGCTCAAGCCCGCCATCACCGTAACGTTAACGGCCTCGATCACCCGGTAAAGCACTTGGGCCACCCGGCCTTCGCTGGCGTATTTACGGCGCCGTTTAACGGTGAACAGCACCAGCCCGGTGGCGATCATGGCGCTGCTGATCAACCCGCAAATGAAGTACACCCAGCGCATCGGGTAACCGCCAAACTGCGCAAAGTGCATACCGGAAATCACCCGGTGCGTGAGCACCGAAGCGCGCATCTCGGTCGGCCCGGACAGTTGCTCGCCCGTGACCCCGTCAAACCGCATGCCGCCGCCTTTGATCAGGGCAATGCGGTTGCCCAGAATTGGCCGGATCTGGATTTCGGCGTTGCTCATGCCAGGGTTGGTAATGCTCACCCCGCTCAGCGGCCCCATAACGTCGCGGGCTTTGGCCAGCAACGGCCCGATCGCCACCAGCGGTGCCGGTTCGGCCCGCGCCGGGCGTTTGGCCTCGACCACCGCAGGCGCAGGGTCCTGGGCCTTGAAAAACGCGTCGCGACTGCCATCAAACAGCGCGTCCATGGCCGCTGGCATGTAGATCACCAAAAAAATCGCCAGCCCGCTGTAAGTAATCATCAGGTGAAACGGCAACAACAGCACGGCGCTGGCGTTGTGCGCGTCGAGCCACGAACGCTGGCCTTTGGCGGGGCGAAAGGTAAAGAACTCCTTGAAGAATTTTTTGTGGATCACGATGCCGCTGATCAACGCCGCCAGCATGCCCATAGCCAGCGCACCGACCACATAAATCCCGAGCATGCCGGGCATGAACAAGGTGAAGTGGAACAGGAAAAAGAAGCGCCCGCCCGCCGACTCGCGTACCGGCAAGACTTCACCGGTGTTGGGGTCCAGGGTCACCGACACGCCGTCGCGACGCCCGCCGGTCGAGGCGCGCAACTCGGGCGAGCGGTCATAGGGCAGGCTCACGCCCCATTGTTTGGCGTTGGGCTCATGCTCGCGCAAGTAGCTCAAGCCACGCTCCACGGCCTGTTCGTCCGTCAAGTGATGGGCGGGCAGTTCCGGGTGCATCCAGTTGTCGATCTCTTGATCGAATACCGCTAGGCTGCCGGTCAGAAAGATCGCAAACAACAACCAGCCTACGATCAGCCCACCCCAGGTGTGCAGCCAGGCCAGAGATTGGGTGATGGTCTGTTTCATCCGAGTCGCTCCAGCAGTTGCGGCCAAAAACCGATCGCGGCCAATGGCAGCGCCAGCACGGCGCCCATCCAGGCCGACCACTGATGACGCGCCATAAAGGCCCACAAAATGGCGCAAGTGTAGATGGCGAACGACAACAGGCTGGCGACCAGCATTGAGTCCACGTTGTCCATTGGCAACAGCCGCGCCAGCGCCGCCGTAAAGGCATAGGTGAAGACATAGCCGCCCACCATGGCGGCCAATGCGCGAGACAGAATCGGCAGCCATGCCGACGATGCAAATTTCATCTGTTCAATCCTTCATCAGCCCCAGCCACGGTTTTGCCAGAGCCCAATGTGACAACGGCGCGACACCTGCAAAGGATGTCGCGCCTGTTATTGCCTGCACCAAACAGCGGTCAGGCCAATGCTGTGATCAGAACGAGGTGGTCACCGACGCAAAGTAGGCACGACCCGCTTCGTTGTAGGTCTGGGCGCCTGCTTCGTCAGCGTTGCCCTTGCGGTACAGCTGCTTGTCGAGCAGGTTGTTGATGCCCACCCGCACGCTCAGATTTTTGTTGAACTCATAGCCGCTGCTCAGCCCCACCAAGCCATACGGGTCAACCGACTGCTGCACCGATTTATCCAGTGACTCGTTGGCGCGCATGTTGTATTTGGGCGCCTTCTGCTCGCCGTAGTACGTGCCGCTGACCTGGAACGAAAGCTGTTCGGTGGCGTACCAGTCCAGGGTGGTGTTGAGCGTGTACTTGGGAATGATACTCAGTGGCTCGCCGGTTTTCTTGTCTTTGCTGTCGATCATGTAGGTCAGGTTGGTGTTCCAGTCCAGGTCCTTGCGCAGGTTGACGAACAGGTTGCCCTCAACCCCTTGCACGATGGCCTTGCCGCTGTTTTCCCACTGCAATACACGACGGCCGTTGGGCAGACGGAAAGCCGATTCGTTGCTGGCATTGATCTTGTTCTGGTAGTCATTACGGAAGTACGTCGCGCTGGTGCGCCAGCTGCCTTTGTCAAACGCCAGACCGATCTCTTTGTTGATGCTGATTTCCGGTTTGAGGTCCGGGTTACCCACCAGGTAGCAACCTCCCAGATTGACTTCCACCGAGCTGCAACCGTTACCACGGCTGTACAACAGGTAGTTTGGGTTGGACTGGTACAGGTTCGGGGTTTTGTAGGCCCGGGCAATACCGCCTTTAAGGCTCAACTCATCAGTGATCTGGTGCGAAGCGTTGAGGCTCGGGCTCCAGTTGCCGCCAAACTTGTCGTGGTGGTCGTAGCGCAGGCCCGGCGTCACGATGGTTTTGGACCCTGCCTCGAGGTTGTCCTCAACGTAGAACGCGTAGCTGTTGGCAGTGGACTTGGTCTGGGTGCGGTCAGTGCCCGGAATACCCGGAGTGCCGCCCGCGCCTGGGTCCCAGCTTTGCGGACGCAACGAGCCTGGATCGTTGAGCGATTCGTAGAGGTATTCACCGCCCAGGGTCAGTACCTGATGGGTGTAGAAGTCCAGCGGCAAGTTAACTTCAGCCTTGGCCCGGGTGTTGCGCAGGCGTGATTGGAAGCTGCCGGCCGATTCTGACGGGGCACCTTCACCGTAGCCCGCCAGGCCTTCGTTCAAGCGCGAGTTGCGGGTCAGGTCATGGCTGATCATGGCCATGGTGGTGCCCCAGTCAAACGAGCCATTGTGGGTGGCCGAAAACATGCTGCGTTGCAGCACCGAGGTTTCTTTGCCGTACAGGCTGTCAACGAAATCACCCCCGCTGTTGAGCATGGTGTCGCCCGCGTAGATATTGCCCTGGCGGCTGTAGCTGGCCTCTAGGTCCAGGGACTGTTCCGGGGTGAACTGCCAGCTCAACAAGCCGTTGACGTCTTTGTTGCGCACGCCTTCACGGCCGGCCACCACGCTGTCTGCGGAGGCCTGCTCGCTGGTGTTGATGCGCGCGTCATCCGCGTCGGTTTTGCTCAGGCCGCCATACACGCGAAACACCAGGTCGTCGGTGATCGGGCCGCTGAGGTTGAAGTTGGTACGCTTGCTAATGCCTTCTGCGCTGTCATCCGGTGACAGGTAGTAGGCCGTCAAAGAGCCGCCAAGCTTGTCGGTCGGGCGCTTGGTGATGATGTTGACCACCCCGCCCATCGCGCCTGAGCCGTAACGGGCAGCCGCAGGCCCGCGGAGGATTTCGATACGCTCCACTTCTTCGGCCGGTACCCAGTTGGTTTCGCCACGGGTATCGCGGTCGCCGCTCCAGCCGTAACGTTGGGCGTTACGTGAAGAAGACGGCTTGCCGTCGATCAGGATCAAGGTGTTTTCCGGGCCCATGCCACGCAAGTCAATCTGGCGGTTGTTACCGCGTGCGCCACTGGAACTGTTGCCGGTGAGGTTAACGCCGGGCTCACGACGAATGATGTCGGAAAGATCATTGGCCGGCGGACGTTTTTTAATGTCTTCAGCGGTAATGATCGACACGCCCGGCGCCTGCTTCAGTTCTTCAGCGGCGGTGCCCAACACGCGGGTTTCTTCCAGTTGCAGCGCCTGCTTGCTGCCATCTACCGGCAGATCGCTGGCCTCCACGGGCACTTCATCGCGTTCACGCTCCAGCGCATCGGCGAGCAAGGTCGGTGAAGCCAGTGCGGCCACAATAGCCAGTGAAAATTGACTGCGTTTGAATCGAGACGACATGTCCAGTTGATCCCTTAACAATGGAGTGTGCTCAGCAGGCCAAAGGCTGGAATGGCTGGGCACGATTCCCTCAAAGGATCTCGTCTCGCTTAGCTCACCCCGGCGCTGCCAGGGCGAC
Organism: Pseudomonas sp. PS01297; assembly: GCF_029959305.1. Classification (NCBI taxonomy): domain Bacteria; kingdom Pseudomonadati; phylum Pseudomonadota; class Gammaproteobacteria; order Pseudomonadales; family Pseudomonadaceae; genus Pseudomonas; species Pseudomonas sp. PS01297. The sequence continues at coordinate 4,474 of NZ_JASCPQ010000128.1, read as the reverse complement.
AATAGTAACCATTCTCAATTGAGAGTAAAGCGCGAATGACAATTATCCTCATTGAAAAGTTCCTCAAACCCTTTGTTTTAGAGCCTTGTCCTACGAAAAAATAATTTAAAACTGATTGCCAAACGCGCCACATCCTGAGAAAAACCGCGCAATCTCAGCTCGCCTCGCGAAAGATCAAAAGATCGCGAGGCAAGCTCGCTCCTACACGGTTTACTTTCGAGTCCTGCACCATGAACAACGAACTACAGATCACCGACCTCACACTGGGCGAAGGCAAAGCAGCCGTTAAAGGCGCCCTGATCACCACGCATTACACCGGCTGGCTCGCAGATGGCACGGTCTTCGACTCCTCCCATGAGCGCGGCAAGCCGTTCCAGTGCGTGATTGGCACAGGCCGCGTGATTAAGGGCTGGGACCAAGGCTCGCTCGGGATGAAAGTGGGTGGCAAGCGCAAACTGCAAGTTCCCGCGCACTTGGCCTATGGTGAAAGAAGCATGGGTAAACACATCACACCGAACTCGGACCTCACGTTTGAGATCGAACTGCTGGAAGTGCTGACACGAGACGATTGATACGTCAGCACATCGTTCTATTAATTGGGGAGTTAAGCGTTAGTGAATCGATTTTTCATGCAGGTATTAACGCTTTCTTTGCCCATTGTGATCGCCGGGTGCAGCAGCCAAAGCACCCAGACGCTGCCCGATCGCACGCCCGAACAAGCGCGAGCGCGGTTGCTTCAACTACTGCCCGCCAACGTTGCGGATCGCCAGGGCTGGGCCAACGATATTTACACCGCCTTCGCCGCGCAAAAGCTTGAGCCCAACGACGAAAACCTGTGCTCGGTGCTGGCCGTGACTGAGCAGGAATCTACTTTTCAAGCCGACCCGCCGGTGCCCAACCTGGCAAAAATTGCCCGCAGCGAAATCAATCGGCGCGCGGGCAAGCTGCACATCCCGGAGTTCGTGGTGCGCAGCGCGCTGAACATCACCTCGCCAACGGGTAAAACCTATAACCAGCGCCTTGATGCGGCACGCACCGAAGGCCAGTTGAGCGCCATCTTTGATGACTTTATCGGCATGGTGCCGCTGGGCAAAAACCTGTTTGGCAGCCTCAACCCGGTGCATACCGGCGGGCCAATGCAGGTCAGCATCGCCTTTGCCGAGAAACACGCCCAGGATTACCCCTACCCGATACCCGGCACGATCCGCCAGGAAGTCTTTACCCGTCGCGGCGGCATGTACTTTGGTACTGCCCATTTGCTCGGCTACCCGGCCGATTACACGCAATCGCTGTATCGCTTTGCTGACTTCAATGCGGGCTGGTACGCCAGTCGCAATGCCGCCTTTCAGAATGCCGTGAGCCAGGTGTCTGGCATTCAGTTGGCACTGGATGGCGACGTGACCATCCCCGGCTCTTACGCCGTGGGCTCTACCGAACGCGCCGTTCGCGTGCTGGGCAAGCAACTGGGCTTGAGCGATAACCAGGTCCGCCAGCAGTTGCTCAAAGGTGACCGCCTTGAATTTGAGCAGACCGATGTCTATCGCAAAGTCTTTGCCCTTGCCGACCGCCAACAATCCAAACCGCTGCCCCGCGCCGTGTTGCCGGGCATCACCCTGCAAAGCCCTAAAATCACCCGCAACCTCACCACGGCCTGGTTTGCGCAACGGGTTGATGAACGCCGCCAGCGGTGTATGAACAAGGCCAAGTCGCTGCCCAACACATAAAGCAATGGATTACCCAGTTCGCATGCGAATACATTCATTGTAATTATCCAGATACGGTGTAGCCTCCAAGGTATCAACGCCTTGGAGGCCACCATGCATCTAGTCGCCCACAACACCCGGCCCGATATCACCAGCGGTGATGCAGGCCGCGTCGCCCTGACGTTCTTCTTCAATTTGATGGAGCACTGGGGTTGCAGCAAAGATCAGCAATGCACCCTGCTCGGCGCTATCGGCAACACCACGTACTTCAAGTACAAAAAACTGCCGAATGTTCGCCTGCCCCACGACACCCTTGAGCGTATTTCGTACCTGATGGGCGTGCACAAAGCGCTGCGCATCCTGTTCAGCAATCAGCCGGAGCGGGCTTACGAGTGGGTCCACAAAGCCAATAACACTGCGCCATTCAACGGCCAAAGTGCGTTGAGCTACATGCTCGGCGGTCAGGTCGTCGACCTTGCAGATGTGCGCCGCTATCTGGATGGGGTGCGGGGCTGATGCCAGACACCCCGTTGTTAAGCGTGCTGCCCGAGTGGAACAACGCTTATCGCATCATCAACAGTGCGTTCCCGCCCATTTCGGTGTTTGAGGACACCCTTGATCCGGCCGATCTGGACATCGCCTTTGCCCTCGAAAGCCTGACCAATGACCGCCTGCGCGACCAGGCTGGGGTTCTTAACCGCGTGCACCCACAAGACCGCCTGTGTGGAGAAGGCTCGACCCCGATCATGGCGGCTTTTACCCATATCGGTCGTGCCAGCCGCTTCACCGATGGCAGTTACGGGGTTTATTACTGCGCCAACAGCCTTGACGCCGCCATCGCCGAGACCCGCTTTCATCAGGAACAATTCTGGCGCGCCACCCAAGAGGCGAGCATCGAGATCACCCTGCGCACCTACATCAACACCGTGCTTGAGCCAATGATCGATGTACGCGCCGAACCTGGCTTGCACCACCCTTCCCTGTCCAGTTACGGCACGTCGCAAGCCTTTGCCAAACAACACCGCGAGGCCTCGGCCTGGGGGCTGCTGTACAACAGCGTGCGCCTTGCCGGCCATGAATGCGTAGCAGCCTTTCGCCCGCCTGCGCTTTCGATTCCACGCCAAGGCCCGCATTTTCGCTATGTGTGGGATGACAAAACTCAGACCATCACCTGGGTGCTGCAAGTGAGCGAAGTCACGTTCTGATCACGTCGCTGTAAAACTTGGTAACAGGGGGTTTATTTAGCCCTCACAAGTCGAATATTGTCAGTGCATGGCTGAAGTGGAAAAGCAGGACCGGCGCGGGCGCCTTATTAGCCCCCCTTTCTGCCTCCTATCCAATAAAAAAACGGAGCCATCATGTCTGAACGTTGCAACTCTTATTACACCGCCACCCTCACCCATGAAACCGACTACCCGACGCTGCAAGGCCAGCACCGGGTTGATGTGGTGATTATTGGCGGCGGTTTTACCGGCGTAGCGACCGCCGTCGAGCTGGCCGAAAAAGGCCTGAAAGTGGCCATTGTCGAGAGCAACAAGATCGGCTGGGGCGCCACCGGGCGTAATGGCGGGCAAGTGACCGGCAGCCTCTCGGGCGATGAAGCGATGCGCAAGCAGATGCGCCGTCGCCTCGGCAGCCAGGTCGATGACTTTATCTGGCACTTGCGTTGGCGCGGGCACGAGATTATCCAGCAGCGAGTCGCAAAATACGGCATCCGCTGCGACCTCAAGCACGGCCATTTGCATGCCGCTTACAAGCCCAGCCACATGGAAGGCTTGCGCAAGGACTACGACGAAGCGGTGCGCCGTGGCATGGGCAGTGAAGTGTCGTTGCTCGACCGCAGCCAGGTGCGCGACATTCTGCAAAGTGACCTGTATGACGGCGCGATCAAGAATATGCGCAACATGCACCTGCACCCGCTCAACCTCTGCATTGGCGAGGCCCGCGCAGCCGAAAGCCTCGGCGCGCTGATTTTCGAAAACAGCGAAGTGCTGGAAATCATCCATGGCGACACCCCCGGCGTGCGCACGGCCCACGGGCGCATTGACGCCAATCAGGTGCTGCTGGCCGGTGACGTGTACCACAAGCTGGAGCCGGGCAAGCTCAAGGGCAAGATCTTCCCGGCCATGGGCGGGATCGTCACCACCGAACCCCTGGGCGACCTGGCTCGCCAGTTGAACCCCCAAGACCTCGCGGTGTATGACTGCCGCTTCGTGCTCGACTACTACCGCATGACCGCCGATGGCCGCCTGCTGTTTGGCGGCGGTGCCAATTACAGCGGCAAAGACTCGCGTGACATCGCGGGGGAATTGCGCCCGTGCATTGAGCAGACCTTCCCGGCACTCAAAGGGGTGAACATTGAGTACCAGTGGAGCTGCGCGATGGGCATCGTGATCAACCGCATCCCGCAACTGGGCAAACTCTCGGATAACGTCTGGTACTGCCAGGGCTACTCGGGGCACGGCATCGCCACCAGCCACATCATGGGCGAAATCATGGGCCGGGCGATCACCGGCCAACTGGAGCAGTTCGACACCTTTGCCGGCTGCCAGCACATCCGCGTGCCCATGGGCGACCTCCTCGGCAACCCGATGCTGGCGGCGGGCATGTGGTACTACCAGATGCTTGAGCGGTTGCGCTGATTAACCCCATCCAACTGAACATTATCGCAACACGAACCAAGTGGGAGCGGGCTTGCTCGCGATGGCCTTCAGAGCGCCTCATTTGCCAGACAAATACGCGTCATCGTTAATGACCATCGCGAGCAAGCC